>JAUZQO010000021.1 GCA_030950925.1 Mariprofundaceae bacterium | reverse complement strand
GCATGAATTGTTGGCAGCTGAAACGGGAATTAAGGTTTACTTTGCTGACCCTCATAGCCCTTGGCAACGTGGACGCAATGAAAATACCAATGGACTGCTTAGACAGTATCTGCCCAAAGGCACTGATTTATCAGGATATTCTTAGAAAGAACTTGATGGGATTGCTTGGAAGTTAAACACCCGACCACGAAAAAGCTTGAACTTCAGGTGTCCTGCTGAAATATACATGTCTGAGTCCTTCGACTTTCATAAACATTTTGCGCATGTTGCACTTGGAACTTGAAACCGCCATGCCATAAGTTGCACCTCAAAACAGCTTTATCTTGTAGACTCGATCCTCACCTAAACTACCAAAAGAATGACGACTCTGACAAGATTGCACTTATGATACGGATTCAGGCATGACCATTTGGTCAGGTTGCTTTTTTAGCCTGGATTATTCATGAATCATCCAGGTTAGCCCTAAGGAGCCGCTGGGTGTTGGCGCTGAAATTCAGATTCAGCCCTTTCATTCCATCGAATCACCCCATGTATTGCATCCTCACTTGCATTGGTAAAATTAAAACTAAGAACAACGAGTCCACCGAAACCCATCGCAAGCGATGATAATGATGGTTTTTTCCCATATCTGGCATTGTAAATGGGTACAGCCATGGCGATAAGCCCCGCCACTGCAATACTTAATCGGGTGAAACCACTTTGAGTTTCACCCAAATACATTTGCCCCATACCTGGAATCAGGGATCGAAAGCGAGCTTGTTCTTTTGTTTTATAGGGCACTTTTTTTGCATCTCTCGCCAACATTGCCAAATTTGAATGGGGCTGATCTTGAATAAGTTCATCAAAAGCTTCATTGGGAGAACTTCGAGGAAGCCCTTGCGCTCCAATATTACGATAAGCCCATCCAAGTTGATAAAGCGTGAGTGGTTTTAATAGGGTATTTGGATAATCTTGAAGAAGCGTTTCCCAAAGTTGAACCGCACTATCGGAAGACCGAAAACGCAAATCTTCCACATCCAATGAACCCGCTAATGCTTGAAAGCCAGGGAAATCAGTCATGGCCGAGGCAGCTTCCGCCAAATATTTTACATTGCTTTTCTTGGCGGGCGTAAATCTGTATTGATAAAAGCCTTCGGCTTGTAAAAAAAGATTACTTTCCGATGCTGGTAGGTTCATGTTATCGACTACTTTTTTGATGTCTTGAAAATGCGCTTGAGCCTTGGCAAACGTAGCATCATCACGATGAATGAGTGCAGACTCAGTGGAACACGATACACCGCCTAAAACAATGATGATGGATAAAACAATAGATTTTATCATACAATCTCCTTAAGACCAGATACGTAAAATGTGTGAAAAAATAAAAAAAGGGATGAGATCTTGCCCAAAACATGACCATTGGGTTAAGTTTAAGCTTACATGACAATGTTAGAGCTTAGCGTTGATCAATCGCGTTTGATTTGATCCATAAGCAGCAATATTTTTTTTGTGAGTGCAATGACCTGTTGGGGAGTTTTTGCCTTTTTCAACGCAAGAATAAGTTGATTCCCTGCCATAAAAAGAGATTTGTTGCGAAAATTTTTGATAAGTATTTCACTCATATCTTCCCATGTTGATATGAGATTATCACGACGAAACTTTAGAAGTTGCGCGTTACTTTTTGGATCTTCTAAATTTAATAACATCAAATCCCAACTTAAATAGCGTATCCAAGCCCCATCACTCTGAAGCTTGGATGTATATTCTGTGAAACGAATAAAGGTGGCATGAAGTTGATTGGAGGAAATTGCAGCACCAATCCAAGCATGTTTTTTGAAATTGATCGATATAACGCGAATCCATGCGTATGCCATCATCAATTCGCGGTATTTTTTTTCATCAAACGCTTGATTTTTCATCTGGTGACGTAATTTCTCAACCGTCAACTGAATGCTATCGTACAGTACAAGGGATTTATGTTTATCTTTGTTTAGCAATGACACGGTCAAATCATTGATCCGAAGGTTTAAGTTGGACATCACATCATTTGTTTGCGTTGCTGCATTGGCAAGCTGATATGGCATGAATCCAGTACAGATCATCCAACATAAAAGAGAGGCTTTCAAAATCATCCGCATGTTTTACTCAGTCCCACGCACCATGTCCAGGAATAAAGACCGTATCATCATCGAAAATCCCCTTTTCTTTGGCTTGCGTATGACATTTTGTACAATTACTTAAAGAACGAACCTTTTTATTGCCTTTGATCAATCGCACAGGAATTTCACTGTGTTTGCGTTGAATATAAGGAACTTGGGTAATACGCAACGGTGTACTGTCAGCTTTAAGCGAACGTATAATTTTAATAGAACGTTTATAATGGGAGTCATCTGCAGCATGACGGGTCAAAAAATTTAAAATTTCAAGGCGATCAGGTTCCTCTAATTCAGCATCTTCTCCAAAATGATCCTCCAATGCTTTGGCTTGCATGAGTTTTTTCCAAGAACGCCCTGGAAGCAAACCAGGAAAATAAGCAAAATGACATTCTCCGCAACTGGATTGATAATTACTATTGAATACAGACTCTACACCTTTTAAACGAGGAATACTGAAAAAACTATCACTTGCAAACGCGGTTTGAGAAGAAAATACCACGCACACCATCAAAAAATATCCCATAAACATAAGCGTCATAAAAACCTTGTATTTCTTCACTTTAAAACTCCATGGTCGATAAAATCCGAGGCGAAATATGACCTTTTTATCATCACCTAAGCATGACTAAAACATGACCAAATGGTCATGTTTTGGAATTTATGCGGTCTCCAATGGTAATTGAACCGTAAAGATGCTGCCTTCACCCAAATGACTTTCAATAAAAATATCGCCGCCATGGCTACGCACAATACTCATGGCATAACTAAGACCAAGACCATGACCTGGTGTTGTCCGACTTTGATCTGAACGATAAAATCGTTCAAAAGCATGGGCAATATCTTGTGCAGACATGCCGACACCCTGATCGCCAATATGTATCCACATCATACTTGCATCAAGCTCAACACTGATACTGACATCCCCACCCCGTTCTGAAAATTTCAAGGCATTATCAATGATGTTTGCAAACACCCGTTGTAAACGCCCTTTGTTCCCTAAGACACATCGTGGTTCAAGCATTGGGGAAAGAAGTAATGTGATACCTGCATCTTCTGCAACAGCTAGGAAAAGATCATGCACCTCATGTAATAATGCAACCATATCAACAGCATCCTTCTGTTGTTTGAGAAGTCCTGCATCCGTTTGTGCAATTTCCAACATGGTATGAATCATCGCGCCCAATTGCTCTGATTCGCCCACAATAAGGGCAAGCGTATCAGTTTGGGCGGATATTTTTTCTTTATCACTCGGATAGTTTCCGCTCAAACAGGTTTCTGCAATCCCTCGAATACGAGAAACTGGCGTACGAAGATCATGTGCAATATGATTGCTAACATCGCTCATTTCTCCAAGTACATGCTGAATTCGATCCAACATCATATTGAATGCATCAGCAAGCCGAGATAGCTCGATCCCCTGAGCCTTAAATTCAACCCGATGATCCAAATCACCCTCACTGATGGCAATTGCAGCACATTGCACTTGTTCAACACTGTGAAAAACACTGCGTAATTGTAACCAGCTAACAAACACCCCGATAAGAAGCATAATCAAGAGCGATGGTACAAATACAGCAATAATTTGCGCCATTAAAGCATCATATGAAGCCAACGAAACACCTATTTCAATCCACCCAAACCCTGAAACAGGCAAGGCTAAAGCTCGGATTGAATCCTCGCTTTTGTTCATATCTATATCAAACCATTGTAATTGATCCTGCAATACATTGGGTTGAGGCATCATCATGGCACATGTCGAAACCAATTTATCAGCTTGAATTTGACCGTTTTCATCCAAAAAACAAGCAAAAAACATACCCTTTCCATGCGCCCCAATTTCACGATCAATTTCTATTTTCAAAGCCGAAAACCCGCCTGTTTTAAGGCTTTCTGAAAATTCCTGCGCAGTATTTTTTAAATCAACATCAACCGCTGTTAATAACTGCCGACTCACAACACCATAAGCGATGATAAAAACACACAATGCCAACATGCCAAAAACAACACTGTTCCACAGTGTTAGGCGCATATGCAATGTTTTAATCATCCGTTCTAACTTCCAATACATAACCAATGCCACGTACGGTATGAATCAAATGACTATCAAAGGGTCGGTCAACTTTCTCACGCAAACGCGATATACGCGCTTCAACAACATTGGTCTGCGGATCAAAATTATAATCCCACACATGCTCCATAATCATGGTTCTCGATACCACACGCCCTGTATTTTTCATAAGGTAAACGAGCAATGCATATTCTTTGGGCTGCAAATCAATATGCACCTTACTGCGCGTGACTTTATGCCGTTGTAAATCAATCGATAAATCAGCGATATGGATATAATCTGAATCTGATAATCCCGTGGCTCGACGATGCAAAGCATCCAAGCGTGCAAGCAACTCAGAAAACGCAAAGGGTTTAACCAAGTAGTCATCACCCCCTGCACGCAAACCTTTGACCCGATCATCAACAGAATTTCGGGCGCTTAAGATGAGAATAGGCGTGCTGATGCCATGGGAACGAACAACATGAACCAGAGATAAACCATCTCTTAAAGGCAACATGAGATCAAATATGAATACATCATAGGATGATGCCAGGGCTAAATAAAGCCCTTCCTCACCATCACCTGCATGGTCAATACACATGCCAGCTTGGGATAAGCCTTTTTGTATAAAGTGAGCCTGTTTTTGATCATCTTCTACCAATAAAATACGCATACACTCAATAGTGTGGAAGATAGAGCTTAAGAGCAAACAAAAATATTCACCTTATTTTTTCTCTTTGAATCAGAAAAATAATTTAAATTTAATGCTCATACCTATCCATATTACAAAAAAAAGGTGCCGAATCATCGACACCTTTACAAAACAATATGTATTTATACACATAATCTGGATTATTCAGGATAAGCAGGCAAAGAAATCAATCATCCCACTCTCTATATCCAGGAATAGATACTGTATCCTCATCGAATATGCCTTTTTCCTTGGCTTGCGTATGGCATTTTAAACAATTACTCAACGAACGAACTTTCTTATTGCCTTTAATCATCTTGGCAGGAATTTCACTGTGCTTACGCTTGATATATGGCACTTCAGTGATTCGTAACGGTGTGGAACCATCACGAAGCGAGCGTGCAATTTTAACCGAACGTTTATAGTGCGATTGATCCGCAGCGTTACGCACCAAGAAATTCAAAACTTCAAGGCGATCTGGCTCTTCCAACTCAGCATTTTCACCAAAATGATCTTCAAGAGCTTTCGGATCCATCAGCTTTTTCCAAGAACGCCCTGGAAGCAAACCTGGAAAATAAGCAAAATGACACTCTCCACAGCTTGATTCATAATTGCTGTTAAACACAGGTTTCACACCTTTAAAGCGTGGAACACCCAAAAAATTATCGCTTGCAAATGCCGTTTGAGCAGCAAAAAATGCAGTAAATAAAAGTAAAAAACGTATCATATACCAGCCTTCCTTATTGTTGTTGGAGATATGTTAAAATATCGCCTTTTTCTTGGGCAGTACACACACGCCCCATCACCCACTTACAATTTCGACGAAACCATTTGCGCATTTTTTTGGCTTCACTAAATCGCTTCGGGTTCACTGATAACGCCATCGGTTCAATCTCTTTACCTGTACGAATATGCGCGCCCCACTTGGTTAAATCAACACCATGACAAGCTTGGCAACTGCGAGGCTTCGGGCTTTCTGCATTTTCAGGTGCCGCGTATTTTTTATGCCACAAAGCACTTCCAGCTTTGGCATCAAAGTGACTTGCTCCTGCTGCTTCATAAGTCTTCAACATCTCTGGAATGATATTTTCAGCCATCGCAGGTGAAGCGAATCCCAATATCAATACTGCTGCCCATAATGTCCGCATCATCTTCTCCTTTACCATTCGAAATAAATACCTGTGGCCATCAATGCTGCGCCTGCAATGCCTGCTGATGCATGTCCATTGCTATTTCCACCCATAATTTTTGGTGCTTTTGAAATCGCAAACACATAACCCGCTGTACCTAAAATAGTCAGTACCATATGCAATGTATCTGGATCTAAGGCATCCATTTCAATATCATCAAAATGCAAAAGTAAGCCTGACACCACTGCTGCACCACCCAAGGCTGCCGCTGCATTGGCAAAATAATAATGCGCGGTGTTGGTTGATGGTTGCTGCGTCGTGACCACTGCACCTTCACCACCATCAGGGGCAGATAACCCCGTAAGACCTGCCGCAAGCAATGATCCTAAACCCAAATACATATGCATTTTATTGGCTGTAAAATAAGATTCCTCAAAAGGCTGATCTGGAACATCCAACTTTTGATAGCCATCCAACTCACCCGCATAAGCTTGGGATACACCCAAACATACCGCCAGCACAGCCATCCCCAGTATTTTCTTAAATTTCATCATTCATTCCCCCGAACATTTTTTACCAGTGACCATGGCTCGCACCAAATTTTCACGATGTTGGACGCAAGCTAATAAGACCCCCAAAACGTGCAACACAATTAAACCGATCAAAATATCGGGCAACCATTTATGCAAATCCCACATTTCATGTGCAAAGCCATCAGCAGGCATGAAGCCTAGCCACCAAAGAGGCCCTTCATATTCACCCCAACTTTGGTAGATTAAACCTGCAAACACCAATGTAAGTAAACACCCTATGAGGGCAAACACCATGGCAGCGCCCATCGGGCTATGCCCTTCATAATGCGCAGGTTTACCTTGAACAATACCCTTTGCATGCGACCAAATCACCTTGGGTGAATAAATAAATCGGCTAAACCGACCATAACCCGAACTAAAAAGACCATAAAGGATTCGCGCTACCAATAACACTGTCACAGCATAACCCAGAATCATGTGCCAATCATCATCACCGCTGGAGGATGTAATATAAGCCAACACAAACAAAATGACCAAGCTCCAGTGAAAGATACGTACAAACAAACTCCACACAACCTGTGGATGTGCCATGACATCACTCCCTATCCATATTCTTCGGGTATTCACCCGCTTACTTGCTTAAAACATCACATCAAGCGGCGCACCCTTACAACAACAATAGACTTATGTGTGACACACATCACAAAGATCACAAAGATTATGACATGCCTTCATCCCAAGCTTCCAAAAAACGCATAAAATGTGGTTTTTCTTCACGCTCAGCATTCAAATAGTTTCGCAAGCTTTGCAATAGCTGTGCATAAGCCACATCGTTCAAAATGCCTTGAAACAACTGCCAGCGCAAGAAAATCAATAATGTGGTGCACACATCCATTTCGCAATAATGACGAATCGCCGAAATATCCCCCGATTCAAACAAACGACGAACATCACTGCCTGCCACCTCGAGCTTTCCTGGTATTTCAAATACAGCAGCCACCTCATCCATCGAACAACGCGCGGAAGCCCCGTAGTCTGAAAGCACTTCCAACAAGTCCAGATGATAAACTGAGGAGTAACGGGATTCATAATTGTTCCACCGATCACCTGCCGAGAACCACCGAGGGCATGATAGACCATGCCTCATCGCTCGATATTTCAACACAGGCATATCAAAGCTACGTCCATTAAAGCTCACCAGTTGTGGTGTGCGCGTTTCAATCAAATGAAAAAAACCTTCCAACAATTCTTTTTCAGAAGTTTCTGCCACACCACCGCTGGCAATGCGTTTGAGTATCCATTGTGAACCATGCGTATCACGTTCATGCAGCAAATGCACATAACTGATGGCCACCACTTGATGAAACGGTTGCCGAGGGAAATCATTCTTGCCGTCGGTTTTGTCCCGAAAATATTTAGCCAAAGCATCACGTGCCTGTATATCTGAAAGTTCAGGGCAACCCAGTAACCGACGTGCCGATTCAGCATCAGCAACCGTTTCAATATCAAATACCAAAGTATCTCTGATCATCATTTTTTCCCCCCACCAGCATGGATATATTTTTTCTCACCAAGCAACCATGTACTGACGAAATAAACACCAGCAGATACAAAAATAACCATTGTTAGCCACACAAACTGCCATAACTTACTTGCATCAGGGAATGCCCACATCTGTTCCATGACTTGTAAAACCAACACCATCGGTAGACATGCCAAAACCGCACACAATATCCGTTTGATACAGCTTGCATCCAAAAGCCCGCCTTGTTGCCGATGAATCCGCCGCCATAAAAGCCCCACATTGACAAAGGATGCCAAGGCTGTCGCCAGGGCCAAACCGACATAGCCCATGGGCTTAATCAGTATCAGCGCTAAAACAATATTAACACCCACACTAACCGCCGCATAACGCATCGGAGCTTTGGCATCTTGTTCCGCATAACATGCAATAGACAGCACCCTTGCCCAACAAAAAGCCATCAAGCCGATAGCATAAGCTTGCAGGGCATGACTTGTTGCTTGTGCATCATCTATATCAAACTTACCATACTCAAACAAGGTGCGAATAATCGGTTCTGCCAAATACAATAAACCCACCATCGCAGGCAAGGTCAACCAAACCAACCAAACCAAACCCTGCCGTAGGTCATGCTGTGCTTCTGCCAAACGTTTATGTGCCAAATGCTCCGATAAGGTGGGGAGCAACACTGTCCCCATTGCAATGCCAAACAAAGCCAAAGGCAATTGCACAATACGATCTGCATAATATAAATAAGATACGGCTCCAGCAGGCAATAAGGTCGCTAAAATCGTACCGACCAAAATATTGATTTGCACTGCCGCAATGCTTAACACAGCAGGACCAAATAACAGCATGGTTTTGGCAATGGCTGGCATATGTGGTCGCCAAGTCGGCTTCGGAATCCAACCAATGCGTTTTAAGGCAGGAAACTGAATAGCCAACTGCAATATACCACCAAGTATCACGCCCACTGCCAAGGCTTCGGCTGGATTATCAAACGATGGTGCGAGCACAATTGCTGCAAAAATAATGGCAATATTGAGCAACGCGGGGCTGGCTGCTGCCACCGAAAACTTGCGATAAGCATTCAATACAGCCCAAGACATCGCCGCCAAGGAAATCAGTGCCAAATAAGGGAACATCCAACGAGCAAGATGCAAGGCTTGATGCCAACGTTCAGGCTCATCATGAAATCCAGGCGCAAATGCAAGCAACAACCAAGGCATAAAAAATATGCCCAATACTGTCATGAGCAGCAGTGCTGCCAACAACATGCCTGCCAAAGCATTCAAATATGCATGCGCATCCTCTTCACTTTTTTGACGTTCTTCCGCTAGAACAGGCACCAATGCCACCGTCAGCGTGCCTTCTGCAAACATACGGCGAAAAAAGTTGGGTAATTTTAATGCCACAAAAAAGGCATCGGCCAAAGGGCTTGCACCCAGCAGGCGTGCAATCAAAATATCACGCACAAAGCCCAATACACGCGAAAGCATGCTCCAGCTTCCCACTTTCGCGACTCCTTTTAACACACTGGAAGATAGGGAATTTGACTTGTTTTGCTTCGAACTCATAATGCGCGACCCTTTTTGCATGGCGTTACCACTGATTTTTAAGTCGGCAAGCGTGCAGGGCAGAAAGTGGATTGCAATCACTCTGTGATTGTTCAGTTTTATCGATGTGTAATCGAAGGGGGTGATGTTGATATGCCAGGAGTAAGAGTAAATTCTGATGAACCCATTGAATTGGCGATTAAGCGTTTCCGTAAACAAGTGGAGCGTGGTGGCGTGATTTCTGATTGCCGCCGTCGTGAATGCTATCAAAAGCCTTCGATTGCAAGAAAACACAAAGAAGCCGCAGCGCGTAAGCGTTTGATGAAGCGTTTACGTCGTGTTCGCATGCGTGAAAACCGCGAGTACTAAGTTCGATTTCATGCTATAAGCATGTCATTGTATATGATAACGCCGAGCCTTTGCGCTCGGCGTTGTTGGTTTACCCCCAAAGAAATAAGGAGTTTCCCATGCTTCAACAAATCACCGAAGATATGAAACAAGCCATGCGTGATAAAAACAAAGTGAAACTGAGCGTGATTCGCATGTTACGCGCAGCTTTAAAAGATTTTGAGATTAAACTTGGGCATCCTTTAAGCTCTGAAGATGTCATTGTCGTTGTTGGTAAAGCCATCAAACAACGCAAAGATGCTGCCACACAATATACAGAAGCAAATCGTGCTGACCTTGCCGAACAAGAATTGGCTGAAATTGAATTTTTACAAGTCTATCTCCCCGAACAGCTTAGTGATGATGAAGTGACTCAGGCTGTGCAAGATGCAGTATCTGAAAGCGGTGCAACATCCATGCGTGATATGGGTAAAGTCATGGCCATTTTACGACCCAATATTGATGGCAAAGCAGATATGGGCATCGCATCGTCACTCGTGAAGAAAGCTTTACAGGGCGCGTAAACAGCCTTTATGGCGAGTTTCTCACCCAATTTTATTGATGAGGTCTTATCACGCACCGATATTGTTGAGGTTGTTGCCAAACATGTTGAGTTAAAACGTTCAGGTTCGAACTGGATGGGCTTATGCCCTTTTCATCAGGAAAAAAGTGCTTCTTTTTCCGTGTCAGCTGACAAACAATTTTTTCATTGTTTTGGCTGTGGAAAAGGCGGTGATGCCATTCAATTCCTTATTGAACATACAGGCTATGCCTTTCCAGAAGCAGTCACATATTTGGCCGAAAAATCAGGTATGGAGATGCCTCGCGAAAATGACTATGACCATCAACAAGATAAAAAAGAGAAATCCGAACGTCAACAAGCCTATGTACTTCTAAACCAAGCATCCCAAGCCTTTCAACAACAACTGCAAGCACCACAAGCGCAACATGTCCGCCACTATATTCAACAGCGTGGCTTACCTGATCATATTGTTCATCATTATCAACTTGGCTTTGCGCCTGCGGGTTATGGATTTATGGCGCAGCATTTTGGCAACGATGAACAGCATTTGAGTGCGCTCGAAAACATTGGCATGTTATTCAAGGGTGAACGGGGCTATGGGGATCGTTTTCGTGATCGCTTGATGTTCCCTATTCGTGATCGCAAAGGTGATATGGTTGGTTTTGGTGGGCGCATCATGCAAGGTGATGCTGCCAAATACCTCAATTCTCCCGAAACCCCTTATTTTCACAAATCTGAATTACTCTATGGTTATTCAGAACACCGTGAACACATCCGTAAACGCAAAAGCCTATTGGTTGTGGAAGGCTATATGGATGTTTTAGCACTGGCCACCTTTGATCTACCCATTGCACTTGCACCACTCGGTACAGCGATTGGCGAATCTCAAATTCGTCAAATATTTCGGCTATGTGAATCACCCATTTTTTGTTTTGATGGTGATAGGGCTGGTTATCAAGCCGCATGGCGAGCATTGGAGCGCATGTTACCGCTGCTTAAACCCGAGCATCGCCCCCGTTTTTTATATTTACCCGATGGTGAAGACCCTGACAGTCTATTGCAAAAAGAAGGCAAAGAGGCCTTTGAACATCGTTTGGAAAATGAGGCTGCGCCGAGTTTGGACACTTGGATTTTAGGGCTACAACGTTTGGCGGGTTCTGGTGCCGATGGTCTAGCTCGCATGGCAAAAAAAGCAGACCAAATGCTCTCAACCATGACCGATGACTACCTTCAACAAGCATGGAAACTGGAAGTTGAAAAGAAAACATCCATTCAACTGCATGTTTCACAGGCAAAACAGCCTGTTTATCGCCCCCCCATGCGGGCAATATCTCGCACCTTGCATTCCATGTTATCAGAGAACTTTTTGGCTGCATTACTACAAAAACCAGAACGCATGCAAGGTTTACCTGATGAGGCAAAAGACTTTATTCTTGACAATCAACACTATCATCGGATATACACGCACGCCTTTTCACGGCAAGGATCCGAAGCATACGATAGTATGACATGGGCGAGGCAATGGCAGCGGGAGTTCCCCGACACTGCCGATAATATTTCCCGCTGGATGAATCAGGAACCTGTCAGTGACTTAGAATTCACCAGCCTTGTACTGGATATGCGTATCACATTATTGGAACGCAAGATGACCATGAGCAGTAGTCTATCCGAAATTGCTCAACTCAAAAAGCTAGAAACCATGCTAAAACATGAACAAAAAGAAATAAACGCTGAGATGGATGATCAGCGCAGAGGTAATGAATGAGACGTTCAAAACAGCCAAGTATACGCATCAAAGAACTGGGAAGCTTGGTCGCCAAGGGCAAAGAAGCTGGCTACATCACCTATCAAGAACTGAATAAACATCTGCCCGAAGGCTTGGTTTCTGCGGATCGTATTGAATCTGTCATCAATACCTTCACTGAAATGAACATCGAAGTGGTGGATCCAGAGCGTGCGCCCACGGGTGAATATGCCATGCGTAAGGATCGTCTACGTAAGGAAGATTCAGCTTTGCGTGCCGACACCTCACAACTGGGTACTGTGGTTCGTATTGATGATCCCGTACGCATGTATTTGCGTGAAATGGGAACGGTGGAACTGCTGACCCGTGAAGGTGAAATTGAAATTGCACGTCGTATCGAAGAAGGCAAGTTGCAAATGCATGAATCCATTTGCCTATGCCCGGCCACCTTCCGTGAAATCATGTTCTTGGGCGAACGTGTCATTCAAATTCGTGATGAAGCGATTGAAAATGAAGAAGAAATGAACTTCCGTGATATTCTTGATATTGATGATAAGGTCATCAATGCCGCTGCCATCAAAGAATATGAGAAACGCCTCAACAAATCCGAAGATGAAGATGATGAGCTGGACGAAAAAGACGTGATGTCCGCAGAACAGCTATCCAAAGCCATCAAGGAACGTCGCGCCACGCCCGATGGCACCCCGATGGAAGAAACGGTCATCACCAAAGAAGAGCAGTTGGAAAAAGCTCTGATTCACTTTGATGCTGCAAAGAAACTTCATGATAAATTTTTAAAAGCCAAAAAACGTGCCGATCGCAACTCAGATAACCTTGAACTCGCACTCACTGCAGAAAATGTGTTACAACAGATGTTGGGTGAAATTGTTGCCATTCCTTTTTCCAACAAGCAACTCGAAGCCTTGGTTCAACGCTTTAAAAATGCGGTCAACCGCGTGCGCAAGTATGAACGCACCATCCGTGACTTTGCCTTAAAAGCAAAAATGCCACGCAAGTTGTTTTTGGAAAGCTTTCTAGAATATGAATCTGATGACCGTTGGTTGGATATTCTTGAAAAAGATCATGCGGATCGACCTTGGGTTGAACTCATTCAGCCTTTTGGTGCCAAAATTCGTGAAAATCAACGTCGTTTGCGGCGTGTTGAGCAAGAAAGCGAATTAGACATTGCCGAGTTAAAAACCGTGGCGCGTAAGCTCACCATGGGTGAGGCAAAAATGCGCCAAGCCAAACGTGAAATGATTGAAGCCAACTTACGCTTGGTGATTTCTATTGCCAAAAAATATACCAATCGTGGCTTGGGCTTCTTGGATTTGATTCAAGAGGGTAATATTGGCTTGATGAAAGCTGTGGATAAATTTGAATGGCGACGTGGTTATAAGTTTTCCACCTATGCGACTTGGTGGATTCGCCAAGCCATCACCCGATCCATTGCCGATCAAGCACGTACCATTCGTATTCCAGTGCATATGATTGAAACCATCAATAAAATCATGCGTGTCTCTCGTCAAATCGCGCAAGAAATTGGGCGTGAACCCACCCCAGAAGAGTTGGCAGAAAAGCTTGAGATGCCCTTGGATAAAGTGGAACAAATTCTTGAGGTTGCCAAAGAGCCTGTTTCTTTGGATACCCCGATTGGCGATGATGAAGATTCACAATTGAGTGATTTTGTTGAAGATTCCAAAGCCGAAAACCCCTTGGATATTTCCATCAATAAAGCCTTGCAAGAAGCAACCTTGGGCGTACTTGATAATCTCACATCGCGTGAAGAAAAGGTGTTGCGCATGCGCTTTGGCATCGGTATGAACACCGACCACACCTTGGAAGAGGTCGGCAAGCAATTTGGTGTCACCCGTGAGCGTATTCGTCAAATTGAAGCCAAAGCTTTACGCAAACTTCGTCATCCATCACGGGCGGATAAACTCAAAACCTTTGCTGATACGCCACCTGAAAACTTGGAAGTATTATAAATTCATGGCATGAATAAAATAAAAAAAGGTGCTTCGGCACCTTTTTTTTATGATGAAGTCATTTCAAGCAAGTGCCATTACAACGTAGGAAACCACCATGTTAAACACGCACACACCCGAATTTCTCGTATGCCTTATACTTGCTGCCTATTTATTGGGAGCCATTCCCTTTGGTTTACTCTTTTCTCGCTGGTTCACAGGCAAAGATCCAAGAGAACATGGCAGTGGTAATATCGGTGCCACCAATGCCATGCGTACAGGTGGTAAAAAAGTGGGTATTTGTACCTTGCTTGCCGACATTGCCAAAGGTGCTTTACCCGTCGCTATGGCCATGTCTATACAAAATAATCCACACATCACCAATGCGGTTGCCTTGGCTGCATTTCTGGGTCATATTTTTCCTGTTTATCTAAAATTCAAAGGGGGGAAAGGCGTTGCCACCATGTTTGGTGTATTGATGCCTTGGTTGCCTTGGGTTGCCTTGGCTGCATTTGTCATTTGGCTACTACTTTTCAAACTCACCCGTTATGTTTCTTTGGCATCTATCGTGGCTGGTTTCTTACTACCCTTGTTGGCATGGGCTTTTGCTACACTTCAACATCAAGCACTCCCCATCTCTACCCTCACCCTTTGCATCAGTTTAGCTTTTCTAATGATTGCACGGCACCACGAAAATATTGTACGCCTATGGCAAGGCGCGGAAGCGAAGGTCGGTGGTGAAAGCTAAAAAAAACTGCCGCACCCATATAAACTGTTAACAGAAACGGGCCATGGCTCCAAAAACATCCTCACCTCAAACTTGCGAGCCGATGATTTCATGCCATGCTATCACCACTTTCCATATTTATATTTAAGGATGACCATTATGTTTCGCACTCTCTTCTTAAGCAGCTTATTGAGTCTATTTTTATCAAGTACACTGCTGGCTCATGCCGATGTCATCACGCTCCCTGAACAAGCCAGCCTTGAGGACTTAAATCCCAATATTCCTCAACCCTATATTGTCAAAAAAGGTGATACACTCTGGAATATTGCCAATTATTTCTTCAAGGAACCCAAAAAATGGCTGAATGTTTGGGAACAAAACTTATACATCACCAACCCTGATTTGATATACCCTGGTAATGAAATTTGGTTTAAAGCACGCCCAAATCTCACGCCTCAGCAACAACAAGCCACTCCCCCTACATTTCATCCACAACCCAAAATCATCAGCAAACCCGTTGAACGATTGAACCCACCCTTGGACAATGGCATGTTACTGACCGCACTTAGGCACCAAGATTTTATCAGCCCACGTCCAGAAAAAGGGGTCGGCTATGTACTTGATGGTAAAGATAATCGTTTTCACTTTACTCTGAATGATATTATTTACCTTAAAATAACCTATCCAACCCATATCAATGATTCGTTTGATATTTTCCGTACAGGTGATGCCATTCAATCCTTGAACCATAAAAAAACTATCGGTCTATTGATTCACCACTTGGGTACCCTCAAAATTCTATCGGAAGAAAAAGGTGTTTATCGCGGCATTGTGACCCAAGCATTTCGTGCAATCATGCGTGGTGATCGGCTCAAACCCGCCAAAAGAACCAACACCCATATTACCCCAATCAACCCCAAACAGCGTTTCCATGGCAGTGTCTTGTATATCCAAAATAACGGTACAGCAGCAGGTCAAAATCAAATCATTGGCATCAACTTGGGACTCAAAAATGGCATGAGAAATGGTATGATACTTTCCATTTATCAGCCTGGTCGCCGCATTGAAGATCGCACCAAAGAAACATCACTCACCTTGCCGAACGAAGATATTGCCAAAATCATCATTATGAAGGCACAACGGGATGCATCCTTGGCATTGGTGACTTATTCAACGACTGCCATTCGTTTGGGTGACATTGTTGCCAACAGTCATACAAAATAAGCATTATTGGCTTCACACACTTCTATAGTCGCTTAAGTATCAATGTACCCCACTCTCCCATCATACCCGAAATCTTGTATTGGGTATCTATAGTCGTTTAAGTATTAAAATAGTATTTTTTTAAAGGTTTTTAAATATAGTCATGATTCGTATAAATCTACCTCTTAGTTCGTCATTCCCGAAATCTTGTATCGGGAATCTACCTATAGACCCCCGACACAAGCACTCGGGGGTGACGATTCGGAGGATGAACGAAAGTGTGGTTCCATACTCAAACGACTATAGCCCATGTTATGGAACCCGATGAACGCCCCATCCACGGCTGCTTTGGCAGCCTTGAGGTTATCGCTTGCCAAGGGTGTCGGTACACTCATTGGCAACCAATTGATGGAAGCATGCGGTTCCATCGAAGCCATTTGGCAACATTCCCCTGAAACTTGGGCAGGTGTGCCGCGTGTCGGACCTAAATTATTGTTGGCACTGGAAGCTGCGCGCCACTGCTCACTGGATGCCATTCTCGACACCTGCCAAGCCCAACAACTCCACCTCATCAGTATTGAAGATGATGTTTATCCCAATGCCCTACGTGCCATTGAAGATGCACCTCTGGTCTTGTTTGTGCGTGGACACCTTCATGCATTGCAACATCATTATGGTCTTGCGGTTGTAGGCTCACGCAAATCCAGTCAAGAAAGCAAACTCATTGCCCGCCGTTGGTGCCAACATTTTTCCGACTTGGGGGTTTGCATCATCAGTGGCATGGCCTATGGCATTGATGCCGCTGCGCATGGCGGCGCACTGCAAGGTAAAACACCGACCCTTGCAGTTCTCGGTTGTGGACTTGCGACACTACAACACCGCCAAAAACAACAAGTCGCTGCCATTCTCAAGCATGGTGGCTGTATCATCAGTGAATATTTACCCGATAAAATCGCACGCCCTGAATTTTTTCCTCGCCGCAACCGTATCATTGCAGGCATGAGCCAAGCCACGCTTGTGGTCGAAGCAGGTATACGTTCTGGATCATTGATTACAGCTCGACTTGCCAATGAATACGGGCGCGATGTTTTGGCTATACCAGGATCTGTCTTGAATGGCGGACATGCTGGTTGTCATCAATTGATTCGTGATGGCGCACTCTTGGTCGATGAGCCCGAACAGGTTCTTCAACATTTGGCCTGGAAACTCGAACCTGCCGTCAAAAACACAATCACTGGTGAAAACAGTCAAGAAAATCAAGTGATTGAGGCTTTACAGCATGAAATATTACATTTGGATGCCATATCTGACGTATGCAGCTTGACCGTACCGCAGCTTTCCCCCATCTTGCTCGCGCTTGAGCTGCGGGGGGCAATTGAGCGTTTACCCGGCAGCCGTTATACGCTTGGAGGCTGATACATGAGCGCAGTTGTTGTGGTGGAATCTCCCGCCAAATCAAAAACCATCGAAAAATACTTGGGCAAAGGTTACAAGGTGCTGGCTTCTTATGGTCATGTGCGTGCTTTTCCTAAAAAGGATGGCTCTGTTGACCCCGAAAACGATTTTGCCCTCACATACCAAGTCATTGAAGATAAGGAAAAACGTATTGCGGCCATTGAAAAGGCCATGAAACGCGCTGACACGCTTATTCTTGCCAGCGATTTGGATCGTGAAGGTGAGGCCATTGCTTGGCATGTGAAAGATGAATTGGAATCACGCGGTGCATTGAAAGGCAAAAAAATTCAGCGCATTACCTTCAATGAAATCACCAAAACAGCCATTCATGCTGCCATTGAGAATCCTTCTTCCATCAATATGCCCTTGGTGGATGCCCAACAAGCACGCAGTGCCTTGGATTATTTGGTTGGCTTTACCTTATCACCCTTATTGTGGCGAAAAATTCGTGGCGGACTATCCGCAGGACGTGTGCAATCGGTCGCTTTACGCCTTATTTGTGAGCGTGAACAATATATTCAGGATTTTAAACCCAAAGAATACTGGACGATTGAAGCAGCTTGTCAGCATCAAGCATCCCCTTTCATCTCCCAACTACAAGCCATGCAAGGCAAAGCCTTAAGCAAATTCTCATTGCCCGATGGTGTTTCCGCACGCAAGGCCGCCAGCCAAGTCGAACAAGGCACATTCACGGTTGCAGATATTCAAAAGAAAAAAGCCAAACAACAACCAGCCCCACCCTTTATCACCTCCAGCCTACAAATGGATGCCTCGCGAAAATTGGGTTTCACTGCACGAAAAACCATGCAAGTCGCCCAAAAATTGTATGAAGGTATTGAAGTGGATGGTGAACCTGTGGGCTTGATTAGCTATATGCGTACCGATTCCATCGCTTTATCCAGCGATGCCTTGGAGGATATGCGCAGCTATATTGATGCGACATGGGGCAAGGATTATTTACCCAATCAACCCCGTGTTTTCAAATCCAAAAGTAAAAATGCTCAAGAAGCGCATGAAGCCATTCGTCCCACAGCCATCAACCGTACGCCCGAAGTGATGCGCACCACCTTGGATGCCGATGGTTTGAAGTTGTACACCTTGATTTGGAAACGTGCCTTGGCATCGCAAATGAACCCCGCCATTCTGGATCAAGTTCGCATGGATATGCATGCGGGTGATTTGGTTTTACGTGCCAATGGCTCGGTATTGACCTTCCCTGGATTTCGCAAGTTATATATCGAAGGCACGGATGAGCCTAGCCAAAGTGAGAAAGACCGATTGTTGCCAGCCATGCAAGTTGGCGATGCGATTGACATCCAACAAGTCTCACCCAAACAGCATTTTACCGAGCCTAAACCTCGCTTTAGTGAAGCAACCTTGGTCAAAGAGCTTGAAAGTCACGGCATTGGTCGCCCTTCCACCTATGCCTCCGTGTTAAATGTCTTACGCGAACGAAAGTATGTGGATATGGATAAAAAACGCTTCGTACCCACTGATGTCGGTGAAATTGTCAGCCGTTTTCTTAGCAATTACTTTAAAGATATCATCAACACAGGTTTTACCGCTGATATTGAAGATAAACTGGATGCTGTGGCGCGTGGTGAGCGCGAATGGCGCCCCTTGTTGCGTGATTTTTGGAAACCTTTCAAAGAGCGTGTTGATGACACCATGGAAAATGTCAAGCGCTCCGATGTCACGCATGAAGAAACAGATGAAATCTGCACCGAATGCGGCAAACCCATGGCGATTAAACTCGGACGTTATGGAAAATTCTTGGCCTGCACGGGTTATCCTGAATGCAAACAAGCACGGCCACTTGATGGTGATGCTGAAGCGGCTGAACCCGAAGTATCCGATCAAAAATGTGAACTTTGTGGTGAGTTCATGCTCATCAAGCAAGGGCGTTATGGAAAATTTTTGGGCTGTTCGGCTTACCCAACATGCAAAGGTATCCAGCCCTTGGAAAAACCCAAAGATACAGGTATTGCTTGCCCTGATTGCGGTAAAGGTACGTTTTTGGAAAAGAAATCGCGTCGTGGTAAGGTTTTTTATTCCTGCTCGAAGTACCCCAAGTGCAAAAAAGCTTTGTGGAATAAACCCATTGAAAAACCTTGCCCCGAATGCAACGCGCCTTTTATCACTGAAAAAATCACCAAACGCCGTGGAACCGAACATGTTTGTGCATCCGATGATTGCAAATGGATTGAGCAAATCGAAGCACCTGAATAAAGCATGAATAGATTGAATTATCGTATGGGTAGCATCGATGATATTGATGCTATCTTTGCTTTAAATCAACAAAGATTTTCAGAAGCTTGGTCGAAAAAATCATTGCTGGGTGTGATGTTGGCAGGGTTTGATTTATATGTCTGCGAACATGAATCATCGCTCATTGCCTATCTATTAAGCCAAGATGTTTTGGATGAAGTCCATATCATGCAAATTGCTGTCCAGCCCCTGTTTCAACGCCAAGGTATCGGCCGCCAACTGACACAATATTTATTGCGCGATAAATCCGAACATATACTTATCTTACTTGAAGTTCGCGCTTCCAATGTTGCTGCCCAAGCCATGTATCAAAACTTAGGATTTCAACATATTGGGCGACGTAAAGGCTATTACACCCCAGAAAAACAAGGGGACATGCGCGAAGATGCGATGGTCATGCAGCTTGAACAAGGCTCTAGAAACACAGGGCTTATATCTTAGAGACACCCAAGCACCATGCCCCTTTGAAATATATGATAGGATATTTTGAAACTTGGATCATCGATATATATAGTGATTCAAGTATTAAACCACCGTCATTCCAGAGTGCTTGTGTCTGGAATCTATCAATAGACCCTCGACACAAGCATTCGAGGGTGACAGCAACATAATGTAGTATTCATACTTAAACGACTATAGATGAGAATCGGTGTTCAAGATGCCTTACTCAAATCAGCACGAATCATCGAAATAGTGCTATGATTCACGAATCATCAGAAGCATACCTCAACAGAGAAACAAACAAATATTCGCCCGCTGCGAGGAGTATTACAATATATCTACATCTTGATTCTCGCGTAAAAAATGACGTATAAAACGTCTTAATTCCCGTGATGCACTTGTATCCAAGGCATCGCATAAAGCCACAAATTGATCTCTATCTTCGCTATTCATACGAATAACAAATTGGCAATCTTTCTTGCCTTTATTTGACTTTTTAAGTGTTTTTTGAGTGGTCATATTTATACACCTCATGCCATAATTTATGCCGCATCTATATCGTTTAAATATTAAATGTATACACAAAACACATACTCGTCAAGTTGATTGATTCACATATTTTAGCATAGAAATTCACGATGACACTCGCATCAATCCTAATCTGTATTTTTGATACGGTTAAAAATGCGGCGAACAATATTCATCCGATGAGAAACTTGTTCGTGCGGGTGTACTCCACATGCTTTGCGACTGGGGTTAATCAAGCCTAAACAGTAGCCAAGAATTAACACTTTAACCTGTTGTTCCAAAGAAATATATGAGGGTCGCAGACTAAAAAAATCATGGATTGTAAAGCGTTCTTTTTTCAAAGATTCTTGATATAACATCATATAGGTTAAACCATCTTTATAACCATAACGATGAACTGGCTTCATGCTTACCTTGATGGGGGGTAATTTCAAAAAAGATTTTTCCAAACGAGCCAACATGTCACCATCAAAGGTGACATGGTTTAATGCTTGGCTAAGCACACTCTCTGAACAACGGGGTAAATCGGAAGTATTGTCAGCGGTTGTAATAAGGTTACAAACAACCATAGATTTACAATGTAAAAACTTTTCTAACGATGTTAACGTGGCTTCATTGTTGAGTATTTTTCCAAGTTGAATATCCACTATACCCGATTGAACCTTGGGGGCTTGAAAGAAAATAGTCCCACTGGAAGCTTGTGTAATAACCTGACGAAGCAGTGTAAAATGTTTTAGCGAATCGCTTGTTTCCATTTGTATTCTCCCCCACCTTTATCTTTTTTAAGTTAAAGTGGTCGTATTGATACATTCAATACCATCATTGATTCATGTGTATCTATATTGAATGTATATACTTAAGATAGTCAATAGAAACCCAAATGTCAAATTTACTGATTCACATATTTTAGCGCTTCCAAATGATTGGGCATACGCATCAACACCTGACGATAGGCCTGCATCGCCAATATTTTCTTACCTTGCCAAGCATAGGCGCGTGCCAAATAGACTTGAGCTGAAATATCTGTCGGGTAATAGGTTGCCATCGACTTGGCATGTTTTTCCAAACTTTCCCACTGACGCAAGCCTTCTTGACAGATTAAAAGACGAATATTCGCGGTATATTGAAAGGGGGATTGATCCATCACTTGCGTTAAATAACGACTGGCTTCACGCCAGCGTTGTTGACCCATCAATGGCAAGGCGATGCCCAAACGTGCATCAAATGATCGAGGGTTACGCTCCAATGCAGATTTATACGAACGAATCGCATCATTGAAATTACCTTGCAAATAATTCAACCAGCCATAACGCAACAACACAAATTCACCCACATCTTGCGAATCACGAAGCGGGGAAATCACAGCCGCAGCTTTTTCATAATCACCTTTGGCTTCCAGTTGGTAGGATTGACTCCACACGCTTTGATTCACGTCAGCGGCTTGCGCTGCCCCCGTTGTCATCATCCATAAGGCACAAGCTATACCGATTATTTTCATTGTTTTCATTACCATGCTCCCTTCACATCCAAATAAATATAACGGCTATCATAGGTCTCAGAAATAAACTTATTGCGATAACGCTCATTGCCTGCTGCTAACATCAGGTGCGCTGATTCAGAGATACGCCATTGGCTTGCCAGTGAGATCGAACCTTGTTGTACATCGGCAATATTATACACCGCAGCGGCATCGCCATCGACGGCATAAATACGTTGTCCAAACAATGCACCAACATCCATTTTTTGCGGCATCCACGCGCTACTACTGGGTCCAAACCAATGCGTCCACTTGCTTTCCAAAGCTGTGGTACTGGATGTATTTTGTGCTTGTGCAGCATTGGATGGTTTCACCCAATAGACTCGCATTTGCAACCAATCGGCGGCTTGATTGAAGCCCAAACCGACCGTGGGTGTGAGTTGAGAAACACTTAAACCTTTGGGATAGCTGGAATAAGCATAGCCTAAATCGGCATAAAAACTTTTACGATAATTCAAAAATGAGAGTTGGGGCGCATAGACTTTGACCCGATTGGTACTGCCTGTGACATCATTGTTTGAGATATAATGCCCGTCCATGCGTAAGGTCAAAACACCAGGCAGTGCGTCCAAATACAGATGTTTGTTGGCACTGGCATAGACACCTTGTTGAGTCAGTGTGGTTGCTTTGAACTGTAGTTGAGTGGCTGTTGTTCCCAAGGTAAAGCCACCTGAATCAAGATAGTCTGCGCGCAAAAGAATGCCTTCACTACTGATGTTTTTGCGTGTGCTTGAGCCTGAATATTGCGCATACATGCCTTGTGCATCGGCTTGAATTTTCCAATCACCCGAGGCTTGCGCCAACGGTGTCATGCCCAGTGTCGCGAGACTCAGGGTGAATGCGGATAAACCTATTTTTTTTAACATACGCTCTCCTTTTTAATGGATGTTACGGGTTTGTTTAAAACACATAATTAGCTTCAACACCGTCACCCTCGAATGCCTGTATCGAGGGTCTGCTAATAAGGGTCGGAGATTCCAGACACAAGCATTCTGGAATGACGTGGTAGGGAAGATTTGGGATAATAGTTTTTTGCTAAAGTGCGTAACATCAGTTTTTAATTGTTTTTTGATACTGCAACATGCCAAGCTGGAATCCCTTCATCTGCTTGTTGACTGATTTCCAATAAGTTTGCATGAATATCACAAGCAGCACTTTTCAATACCAATACTTCACAGCCTGTATGCGCTCGAATGGTTGCTGAAGTTGTCGCATAACGTTGCTGTTGCCAAGGTAATGATAAACGATGTTCACCTTGTTGTACCCATCCACCATTGCTCCATTGACGTTGGTAATGGCTATTTAAACCACCACCCAGTGGTAAAAACAGACCAATGGATAAGCTTTGCAACCATGTTTTAGGGAACAAGTGAACCGATGGTTGATCTTGCCAGTGCAATGCCCCTTCATTGAAAGGTGTCAGCCCCAATGCCAAAAGCCACGCATCAAAAAAAACATCCACCACATCATTGCGTTCATCATAAGCCAAGACACCGCCATCTTGTGTAAATACAGCATGTGCGCCTGAATCACTGCACCAACGCAATTCTCCGAGCAAGGTAATGTCTACATGCAAACGGCGTTGATGACTGACACCATTGATATGCACATCATAATGCCATGCTTTACCCACACCCATGCTCAAACTATTCATCAGTGCAGCATCCATTTTGGCAAAGCTCACACGCTCCCCCTCTTTGGGGCGTGCAAACAAAGTAAATGCCGCATCATTTGTGTGTTCAGCTTGATATAATACTGCGGAAAGATGAAAGGGTTGTGTTGGGCTACCCAAGGTTTCACTGCTTTGTACATGCATATGAAGATGGGGCTGCGGTGAGCGACCTGAACTACCACATTGCGCCAATTGCTGCCCTGCATACACATAACTGCCCACACTGACCAACACACTGTGCTGCATGACATGCGCCAATAAGGCATACAGTCCATTGTTCATGCGAATCAATACATAATTGCCCCAGTTATGATCCGCATCGACTTGCCCTGGTTGATTATCAGGCAAGGTATGCAGTGCTTGCACAACATAACCCGATACAGGCGACAACACAGGCAAGCCAAAGCAATAATAGTCATCCAGATGTACGCCATCGGTACGATAGCTTTGCCCTCCTTCCACAATATAAAAATCAAACGCATATTGCCATGGCACTTGATGGGTATGTGCGCCATGAAAACCTTGGTACACCGACCATGTGCCATAAAATGGTGCAGCCAATGCAATGCTGCCGTATTCCCCTTGGCGTGCGATACTTAAACGTGCCCGTTCGGCACTTTTTTCAGGCAAGTCGGGGCGATGCAACAACAGTTGCAACGAACTGGAGGCAGGGCGATGGGTCAAAGCCAATAAGATGGTCATCGTGGTCATCAAGAAGGGTACGGCCATGGCAGGTAAGCCATATACCAGCATCAAGGTTTCTGTGGCAGCGGTCAACAATGCAGCCAGCACCGAGCCGACCATGGCCAATATAAAACTGGCGCGGCTCGGGACGCTAAATACACCGCCCAAGACCATGGCAACCAAAATAAAATTAAAACCATTCCATGCCACCAAATCAGGGTGTGGGCTGCCTGATAAAAAGGCATAAGTGGTGAAACCAAAGGTAAAACCTGCGACGGCAAGCAAAGCCAAATAACGCGATGTCAGCAATACCCCCATAAATAACAGCAAGCCTGCCATGGGGTGAGGAATAAAAAATGCCGAACCCAAAGCAGTGAAAAATTGATCCACCCACGGGGCAATGAATGTGTCATGCGGCGCAAGGGGTAAAAGATAACGGCTCAATGTGCCATAACTATGGGCTGCCAAAGTCACTGTTAATGCGACCAACACAAAAGGTAAACTTAACACAGGCAGTTTGCCCAAACGCCACAACATATCGGACATGGCAACGGTCACAAAGACTGCCAACACCGCGCCCAATATAATCAACACTGCCAAATAGACATCCAGTTGATAATACGCGCCCAATGCCAGCCCCACCAGCAAACTATTGTACACATGCAAACCGCTTTCTAAGTGGCGAAATTTCAACAAGCTGGCAACCATCATGCCTGTAACGGCAGCCAATAAACCTGCCAAACCTGTATTGGGAAACCAAAGTGTTGCCAGAATAAATAATGCACCCACCCAAGGTTTATCGGCAAATAAAATCGAAGCATAGGCGCGACCTAATCCCATGCTTCGATCTTTCAAAGCTGTTATGAACAAAGGTCAATCAGCCTTTGACATCAATGGATTGCAAATGTTCAGGAATACGTTCTTGGGCTGTCATCACCTGCAAATCCTCAGCCTCTCGAATCACCGATACATCACCATTTTCATGAATCATGATGACATTCGGACGGTATTCAATGAACTGCATCCATTGGGTGTTGTTGTATGCCCCAACATGGCTAAAGACCAAGGCATCGCCCACATTCATGGGCGGCAACATCACCGATGAGCGGACAATATCAATATTCATGCACAAAGGGCCATAAAGAATCGTATCTTCAGCCACGCCATCCAGTGGACGTATCGGGGTGACAGGGTGATTGTACCAAAAACCTGTAAACAATATATTCACACCTGCATCCAAGACAACAGAACGACGACCATCGGGCATCCGTTTGTTGGCAACCGCAGACGTCACCAAAATTTCAGTATCATCGACTGTGAAACGACCGCTTTCCAAAATTAAACGCGGACGAGGTTTGCCAGCCAATTCACGTTGACGGGTGGCATCATTCAAAGCAAAACAAATCGCTTCAGCATATTGATCAATACTCGGTACAACTTGTTCAGGCGGCAAATAACTGCCTTGCAAGGAGTTCATGGAGGCAAAACCACCCCCAATATCAATGCTTTCAATCAAACATGCGGTGGCGGCTTCAATTTGTTCCATAAACGCACACATGATGCGTACTTGAGAGCCATAGGCGCGTGGATCAAGCACAAATGTTCCCAAGTGGCTGTGTAAACCTGTCAATTGCAAATGATTACTTTCGCCCAAAACGCGTGCTGCATCCATGGCTTGCCCTGATTCAATATTGAAACCAAAGCGACTCCAAGGTTCGGTATAACCTGTATCAAAATTCAAGCGAATGGTGACATCTACAATTTTACCAGCTTCTTTTGCCACTTCTTCGAGTAAGTACAGCTCATCCAAGTTGTCCAAATGAATGCGGCCACCTTCAGCCACCACACGTTCTAAAATGGGACGTTCTTTATGTGGGCCATTGAACAAGATTTTTTCAGCAGGCACACCCAGTTCGCGGGCTTTTTCATATTCAAATGCCGATACCACTTCAGCCCATGCACCTTCTTGATGCAACGTGGTACATACCGCGCCCAAATAGTTGGTTTTATAGGACCAGCCATAGACCACATCACTGTAACGGGTTTCAAAGGCACGCAATAATTTGCGAACATTGTTACGCAACCGTTTTTCCGATAAAATAAACAACGGTGAACCATATTTTTCCAATAATGGTGCAATTTTCACGCCTTCAAACTCATCTTGATAATGACCATGGCTCACACTGCCAAACTTGTTCAGTGTGCCCATGCGGTGGGCTGTTAATGTTGGTTTTTGCCAAACTTGTTTTTCACTCATGGTTGTTCTCCGTATCTCTATGGTTTGCTGCGTGATATAGTCATGTAAGTATTAAATTAGCATCATGCTAAAATCTTGTCCTAGCCGTCATACCCAAAATCTTTTATCGGGCATCTAAGACCCTCGATACAAGCACTCGAGGGTGACAGGGGGGTTCTCAGGCAGTATCTATATTTGAACTGTGATAAGAGCCTGTCATCGCCATGGATTCAAAGGTCTTTAAATCAATGACTGTTTCTTGGGCATAACGAATCATCATCATGCCTACTTTGGGTGCTTCAAAGCTTGGTTCTTTGTCCATCATCAAATCAATCAAACCTGCGGGCAAATTGCTGCCTGCTTCTGCTGCCAAATAAATCCAAGCAGGAAAACGGGGGTTGATTTCAATCAACAAGGCTTGCCCATCTTTATCGCGAAGCATTTCCACTTCCAAAGGGCCTTGCCATTGCAATGCTTTGACCAATTTCAGCGCGTCATCTTTGAGTTGTTGATCTTCAATGGTGACACATGACCATGCTTTGCCTTTATCTGTGACGGCTTGTTTACGCATCATCACCGAGCCCAAAAGGTTGCCTTTACCATCACCAATCGCCGTCAAATTGACTTCATGCCCTTCGACATAACGTTGCACCAAGACTGGATAACCCCAACTGGCAGCAATCGTCCGAAAAGCCGCTGCACCTTCATCGGCATTGTTCACCACATGCGCATCATAAAAAATACCTTTGACAACCAAGGGATACGTCCAACCCTCATCATGGCAATGATAAAAGAAGTTAGCACTGGTGATATTTTTGGTTTCGGGGTAACGAATGCCAGCATTATGCGCCAATTCGCCCAAGCGATCTTTGTTGCGATCACGGAGCTGGCTCACATCAGGTATTAACATGTGGATGCCCAAGTGTTCAAACTCATGTTTTAAGCGACTAAAACTTAATAACTCGGCATCCAAGCAAGGAATCAAACAATCCACATGCTCTTGTGATTGGATATGTTCGATGCGTTGCATTAGTTGCTGTTCACCA
This sequence comes from Mariprofundaceae bacterium, assembly GCA_030950925.1. GTDB lineage: Bacteria > Pseudomonadota > Zetaproteobacteria > Mariprofundales > Mariprofundaceae. The sequence continues at coordinate 60,917 of JAUZQO010000021.1, read as the reverse complement.
GCCGAAGGGTAAGGGAGCAAATAAGAAGCATCGCAAAATTCTTCCAAATAAAGTCCTGCATCCAAGACATCATAACTTAAACCGATGATGCGAATATCTTTGCCGTATGCCATGCGTAAACAACGTGCTACAGCCAAACCAGGACCTGGATTATCAGGCTTACAATTCATGCCCGTGATGGCAATAGTTATGGGTTTTGAAACATCTGTTTTCATGCGAAGCATGTCCGCAACTGTTCAAAAAACTCAGTCATATCACGCTCGGCTTGGCTTCGTTGAATATCAAAATCATGTTCAATGGCTTTCAATAAAGCTTCGATATCATAGTTATGTTGCAAAAAACGAAGAATATATAAGCCCACATCATTGGCAGAAAAGCTACGCCCATTCATCGGGTCAAAGACAAAACCACTGTCATTCAGGGCAAGTCGTTGGATAACCTCTTGAGCAGGTAACACCTCAATATTCTCTTCTTTTTCCCATGGTAATTGGCGCATAAGCCTCTCCTTTTGTTGTTGTTTTTCAGGGTTGTCTGGATTCCAAGCACGATAGATGGATAAAATCAGGTGATCAGTTAAAGCGGCACTATTCACGCCTGCATACGTACATGGTAGTTGTTCAATGCGTGCTTGTAGTTCATACCAAAATTGTGCGCGGCATGTTTCCAAACGTTGACGTAAATAGGGAATATCCATACTTTGGCAGCACATAAAACTCAATAAGTCAGCTTGTTTGAAAAGCTGTTGAATCAACTGCAATAAACCTGCACGTCCACTTGGCATGGATGTCAAAAGTAGTTCTAACTGGTGCTCATGGTATAATACCCAAGCCGTTAATAACACTTCTTTGGAAGCATAGTGCCGAAACAATACGCCATCCGACACGCCCGATTCTTTGGATACACGTTGGGTGGTTAAAAAAGCCAATTGGTTTTTTTCTGCAATAGCATCCACCGCACGTAAAATTTGCTGTTTACGTTGCTGAGCAATGCTGATTTTTTTAATGGGTGACTTAACCATGAGGCGAATCAAAAATGAGAGTGTTTACTTTCACAAGGAAAACATCACCCATCATATATTCTTCATGCATTTTAAGTGATTATATCCTAACAGGTCGCTTGGCTAGTTTACGTTGGAGTGTACGTCGATGTAAACCCAGTTTTCTCGCAGCTTCGGATATATTACCATCACAATCATGGAGTGTTTTTTGAATATATTCCCACTCCACTCTACGAATCGAAGCCCCTTCTTTCATGACTTTCTCATCAGCATTACCTTGTTGTTTAGCAAAGGCTTCGATGATGTCATCGGCATGGGCTGGTTTGATAAGATAATGGATAGCACCCAATTTAATGGCTTCCACAGCTGTTGCTACACTGGCATAACCCGTCAAGATAACCATCAATACCTGTGCATCATAGGCATCTAACTGCTCCACCAATGACAAACCTGACAAACCACCTCGCATGGATAAATCAATCACAGCATAATCGGGCGTTCCATCTTGATTCACGCGCTTCATTGCCGCCGAGACACTCTGGGCAAGCCAAACATCAAAGCCACGTTTTTCAAAAGCTTTTCCTAAAACCTGACAAAATACTTCGTCATCATCCACCAATAATAAGCTTGTCATACCATCTCCTTGGGCAATACTATGCGTGCGCAAGCACCGCCTACATCAGGATTATATAGTTCCAACTGACCACCCAATCGCTTCACCACAGCACGACTAAGAAACAAGCCGAGACCATGGCCGCTATTTTTACTTGAAATATCAGGTTGATCGATGTGTTCCAGTACATGTTGTGGAAAGCCTTGACCTTGATCGTGTACTTCTATCCATACTTCTTGTTCATTCCAACCAAAGCTAATCATCATACCATGCGGCTCAGCATCAGCAGCATTGTTTAATATATTATACAATGCTTGTGTTAAGGTCATATCCACCAAAAGTGCGGGAGCATTGCCTTCTGTTTCTGGGTTCAAGCGTAATGTTGCTTGGGGTCGTATGATTTGCCATCGTGTGACGCTATCACGTACATAACGATCCAAAGCAATACGTTGCCCACCTTCAGCGAACAATTGACCAGCACTGGCAGAGAGTTGTGACAACACCTGTTTACAACGTACCAGTTCATGTTTTAGTAGGCTTGTTTGCTCACGAATTTCTTGGTTGTTGGCAAAATCACAAGCCAGTTCATGTGAAACGACAGCCATCGTTGCCAAGGGTGTGCCGAGTTCATGCGCAGCCCCAGCCGCCATCGCACCCAGAGCAAGAACATGGCTATCCCGATCAGCTGTTTCTCGCATTTTCGCCAACCGCATATCACGCTCTCGAATACTGAGGCTCATACGCATAATAAAAAATACAATAAGTCCAACACTAAGGGCAAAACTGAACCACATACCAAGTAAATGAAGGTGAAATCCTGCGAATTGATTGGCATGTTCGCCTTCCAAGATAAACAAGGGGTGATACTCAAAGACCATCAGTGTATAGCAAAATAACACCAGCGCAGACATTGTCCAAGCATAACGTTGCTCCAGTGTGGTCGAAACCACAATCAAGGGCAGTAAATATAAGGATATAAAGGGGTTGGTATAACCACCTGAATAATAGAGGAACAAGGTTAAAAATAGGACATCAAGCAATAACTGTAAGAAATACACCCATTCTAACAAGCCTTTACGCCCCATCAATATAAACAATGAAATCACATTAACAATAATATATAGGCTAATAATCACCATGATAGGCATCAATGATAAGTGAATAGCATCATACCATAGTGACAATAAGACCAGCAATAACTGACATAAAATAAGCACCGCACGCATCAACAAAACACGCCCCATATTACCCAGCAATACAGTCGATACAGTGAACCTTTTTTTTTCTAAGCCGTTCATGATTCTCCCCTAAATGTGCAAATATCGAACCGTATATAATAGCTTTGATAGATTCACATGCGACATTTTGCCACATCCAATCATCATTATATTCTGCTTATCATTTCGCCCATTCAAAACATGGATGGGAGATATACCTAATGAATGATAAATATAAATATATGATGGCTTCAAGTGTCGCCGTATGGGTACTTGCAACCTCAGCATTCGCAGCCAGCCCCATTATGCCAGAAAAAGTGTCCGTGATGAAGGTGGAAGCAGATGCCATTGAACAACAAAACAGTGTCATCATCACACCTTCTGAACAAGCATATAAGCCTGTTGATGCCGCAGATTTATTGACATCCACGGCTGGTGCAAATGTGAATAAGAATGGTCCAGTGACGGGGATTGTACAATACCGTGGTATGTATGGTTCACGCGTGAATGTGCAAGTTGATGGCTTGAATGTTGCCCCTGCAGGGCCGAACTGGATGGATCCACCATTAAGTCATATTGCACCATCCCAATTAAAAAATATCAAGGTCATACGCGGCATTTCACCTGTAAGTGCTGGGGCTGAAAGCATTGGTGGGACAGTTCAAGCCCAAACTGTGAGTTTACCCTATGCTGACGATTCTGAAACGGTCACCAAAGGCGATATTTCTGGTGGTTATGAGAGCAACAATAAGGCGTGGACTACTGACATTCAACTGGGTGTTGGCGGTCAGCATAACCGTTTACAACTCAATGGAAATGTTGCCAACGGTCAGGATATGAAAGCTGGTAATGGGCGAGACATTGTGCCAACACAGTATAAACGACGGAATATAGGCATTGAATATGGTCACCTTTTCTCACAAGGAGAGGGGAAACTTGGCTATAGTAATGAACGCGTTGATCTTTCAGGTTCTCCAGCCTTGCCGATGGATATTATTTATGTGAAAGGCAATGCCTACACCGCATCCTACAAGAGTGACCCCAACCGTGGTGGAACCCAGTGGCTGGCAGACATTCATTATATGAATACCAATCATAAAATGGATAACTACAGCTTGCGTCAAAGACCTTTGATGCTTGGTATGATGAATACACCCATGTATCGTTATGCTGTCAGCAATGCCAAAGACTTTGCTTATAAATTACATGCTCGTTTACCGATGGCTGGTGGTCGCCTGACAGTGGGTACGGATGGTTGGATAGTGAAACATAATGCAGATTTATATGACCCCAGCAACGCCAATTTTTATTTGCAAAATTACAACAATGTTCAACGCAAGCGTTACAGTATGTTTGGTGAATGGGATACAGCTTTGAATGCTAACAGTAAGCTTCGTTTGGGCGCACGTTATAGTCGTGTAGACATGAATGCAGGGACAGTCACAGCCACAGGGTTTGGTGGTATGCTAGGCACACAAATCAATACCTTGGCAAATAATTTTAATCATCGTCAACTGGCTCAACACGATAACTTGATTGACCTTACCATACAGCTCACACAGCGCATCAATGATGAATTAAATTTCACATTTGGTGTTGCCCGTAAGCAACGTGCGCCTTCTTATCAAGAGCGTTATTTGTGGTCACCTTTGGAATCCACGGCAGGTTTGGCTGATACACGTACCTATGTGGGCAATGTGAATCTTAACCCTGAAACATCATACAATATGGATGCTGGTTTTGATTGGCATGGTGAGCGTGCTTATTTTACACCGCATGTTTTTTTCAAACGGGTTAATCATTATATTCAAGGCAGAGCCCTTAGCAGTGGTACAGCTTATAATTTTCGTGTTGCACAGGGTAATATGTTGCGTGGCAATAATTTTTGTACAGCGAACCCACTCGCTCCCTTTTGTGTTCCACTACAATTTTCGAATGTGAAAGCAGAATTTTATGGTGGAGATGCAGGATTTGGTGTGAATATGACGGAGCATGTCACATTGGATGGTACGATGAGTTATGTGCTAGGAAAGCGTCTTGACATCAATGATAACCTTTATCGCATGGCACCATTGAACAGCACCATTGCTTTGAGCTATTATGGAGATAAACCTTGGTCTGTTACCACCCAAGGTGTTTTTTATGCCAAACAAAATAAAGTATCGGTGAGTAATAGTGAGAAACCAACGGCTGCTTATAGCTTGTTTAATTTAAGTGGACATTATGCTTTTCATCGAGATAGTGAAATAAGTCTGGGTGTGAACAATATTTTAGATCGCTTTTATCAAGCACATTTGAGTGGCTATAATCGTGTTAGCGCGAATGCTGCGGGACAAGCCTCTGCGGTACCTGTTGGTGCGCGTATGCCTGGTGCTGGAAGGAACTTTTTCGTGCAAGCTAGAACACGTTTTTAGGTATTCTATTTGTTTGTAAGGGATCTTCATGCAGATGCTAGCAATGATATGTACGCTTACATTGTAACGATTGATTCATATCGTCAGCAAAGTCAGCGCAAGCAAGCTTACCGCTTGTTGTGGGCGTTATGTATGGCCTTATTGATACACCTTCTTTTGATTCAAGTTGCAGTTCCCATAGAGAAACACGATAGCCCACCTGTTCATCGTGTTTCTCCTATGGACATTGAAATGATTGTATCACCAGCCCCTGTGAAGCAAGTCATCAAACAAGTTGAACCTCAGCAAAAAGCTGTCATTCCATCAATCATAAAACCTGTGCCAGTGATGAAGCCCAAGGCTGTCATACGAAAGAAAGCAGTCATGGTTCACCTCCAAAAAAAACCAATCATGAAGCAAAAGAGCATCATCAAACAATCGGTGGAATTTTCAGCGAACAAGCCGATTAAACAAAGACCACCGATTGTCAATACAGCGCGTTCTTCTATGCTTACAAAAAATCAGCCGTATAAAGTCAGGCATCCAATAGACATCAATATTCAAGTGTTACGCAATCAATATATTGCCGATGTCATGCACACCATTAAGACGCATAAATTATACCCTTATTTAGCTCGCCGCCGCCATCTGGAAGGGGATGTTTTAATTTCTTTTGTCATTGATGCAAGGGGCAAAGCAAAGGATATTCAAATCAATGGGAAACACAGCGTATTACAGCGTGCAAGTCGAGCAGCTATCAAAGCTTCTCAACCTTTTTCTGTCGCCCCCAAGGGTCTAGGAGCAATGATTCGGGTGACATTTGTGATGCAATACCGTTTGCGTCAATAATTTCTTAGAGTTCTGTTGGATTTAGGGGCAACTGGGTTATTTTTTGTGATGCAATAATAAGTCGCTAGATTATCGCCATGATGAAAATTACATTTTTCAGCGCGCAACCCTATGATAAAAAATACTTTACTCATGCCAACCAACGTTATGGATACCAGCTGATATTTCATGAGTCCCGACTAGAACCTGCCACCGTTGAGTTAGCCAGAGGCTCTGATGCAGTCTGTGCTTTTGTGAATGATGACATTGGTGAAGTGACCATTAAAGCCCTTAAAGCAATGAGTATTCCCATCATAGCACTACGTTGTGCGGGCTATAACAATGTAAATTTACGTGTAGCGGATCAATTGGGTATGCATATTGTTCGTGTCCCTTCATATTCTCCCTACGCCGTTGCTGAACATACTGTGGCGATGATGCTTTCATTAAATAGGAAGATTCACCGTGCTTACTCCCGTGTACGAGATGGCAATTTTTCACTGCAAGGTTTAACAGGCTTTGATATGCATGGTAAAACAGTGGGAATTATTGGAACAGGTCGTATCGGCTCCATTGTTTTCGATATATTGCATGGATTTGGCTGTAAACTTCTTGCCTATGACACCCAACCCAATGATGCTTTGGCAAAAAAAGGTATCACATACCTACCGATAGACAAACTATTATCAGAAGTTGATATTCTTTCTTTTCACTGCCCACTTACACCTGAAACATTTCACCTCATCAATGACGATGCTTTAGCAAAAATGAAAGATGGCGTGATGATTATTAACACCAGCCGTGGTGCTATTGTGGATACAAGTTCTGCCATTCAAGGCTTAAAATCAGGGAAAATCGCCTATCTTGGTTTGGATGTGTATGAACAAGAAGGCGATTTATTTTTTCATGATTTATCGGATACTATTATCCGTGATGACGTATTTGAACGTCTTTTAACATTTCCCAATGTATTGGTAACAGGTCACCAAGGTTTTTTTACAGAGGAAGCATTGGTCAATATTGCGATGACCACATTGGACAATTTATCACGCTATGATTTAGGAGGAAATTTAGTCAACACAGTTCACTCTGATTCTAGCTTCTTTGTAACAAATCATGAGCGTTGATCATAAACCTTTGCTCATCCATATAAGTCACTCCAAAATATTGCATGCGTGCATAAAAACATGACTGGATATATTTATGATTGATATATTCGTAACTATTCAGCACTTTTCATTTTTTCACGCATAACACTTATTTCACTCTATATAATAATTTAACCATTAAATTTTGTGTGAACATCAGTCATAAGGAATAAACCATGAAAGTTTTAGTTGTCGGCGGCGGTGGTCGCGAACACGCATTATGTTGGAAATTACATCATTCTAACTCCGTCTCAGAAGTCATTTGTGCACCAGGAAACCCTGGCATTGCCCAACATGCACGCTGCATTGCTATCGGTGCAGAGGATATTGAAGGTCTCATGCAGCTTGCGCGTGATGAGCAGCCGCGTTTGGTCGTCATTGGTCCTGAAGTGGCATTGGTGAAAGGTCTGGGCAATCAATTGCGTGCAGAAGGTTTTGCAGTATATGGTCCTGATGCCGCTGCCGCAAAACTTGAAGGCAGCAAGTCATTTTCCAAAGCACTGATGGATGAAGCAGGCGTTCCAACTGCAAAGTTTGAAACCCATACAGATGCGGATCAAGCAGAGGCATTGATTCGCGAATGGGGCGCACCGATTGTGGTCAAAGCATCGGGGTTGGCTGCGGGCAAAGGTGTAATTGTGGCACAAACCGTTGAAGAGGCTATTGATACTGTGCGTGATATGCTTTCGGGCAATGCATTTGGCGATGCGGGTTCACAGGTGGTGATTGAAGAATTTTTGGAAGGCGAAGAGGCATCATGCCTATTTCTCGTATCGGGTGATACCATTCTTCCACTGGCATCATCCCAAGATCACAAAGCCTTGTTGGATGGTGATTTAGGGCCGAACACGGGTGGCATGGGTGCTTATTCTCCAGCTCCTTGTGTGACAGCTGACATTGAACAGCTTGTGCTTGAAAGCATTGCGCGCCCAACCATCGAAGCTTTAAAAGCACGCGGTGCTGAATTTATCGGAACCCTATATGCAGGCGTGATGCTCACCGATCATGGCGTTAAAACCTTGGAGTTTAATGTTCGCTTTGGCGATCCTGAATGCCAACCTTTGATGTCTCGCCTGAAATCTGACTTGGGTGAGGTTCTTTTGGCCGCTGCTGAAAAACGGTTGGACGGTGTAGAACTTGAATGGGATCAGCGTAAAGCCTTATGTGTGGCAGTCGTTTCCGCAGGCTACCCAGCTAGCTTTGAAAAGGGACAAGTCATTTCGGGCTTGGATGCAGTGGAAGCTGCAGGTGCGATGGTCTTCCATGCTGGAACAACTGAAAAAGATGGTGCTATTGTGAATGCTGGTGGTCGTGTACTTGGTGTTACCATCCTCGCAGATTCAGTGAAAGAAGCACAAGTCGCTGTTTATAACGCTTTGGAAAAATTAGATTGGAAGGGTGGTTTTTACCGCAAAGATATTGGCTATCGTGCCGTTCAACGTGAGGAAACTTAACATGCAAGATATTCGTGTATTAATTTTAATGGGAAGCAAATCTGACTTGCCTGTGATGCAAAAAACAGAAGCGGTATTGAACGATTTCTCCATTTCATACAAAACAATGATTCGTTCGGCTCACCGTACCCCAGAAGCAACGGTTCAAGCCATCAAGGATGCTGAACAAGCGGGTTGCCAAGTATTTATTTGTGCTGCGGGCATGGCGGCGCATTTGGCTGGTGTGGTATGTTCCAAAACCATTAAACCTGTGATTGGTGTACCCATCGCATCAGGGCCTTTGAATGGTGAAGATGCTTTGCTTTCAACTGTCATGATGCCGCCTGGCATGCCTGTGGCGACAGTGGGTATCAACTCTGCAAAAAATGCAGGCTTGCTTGCGGTGCAAATGCTTGCACAAACCGATGAAACTTTAGCAGATCAATTAAAAGCTGATCGGGCAGCTCAAGCCAAGGCGCTTCTCGCTGAAGATTAAACATAAAATAGCGACCTTGCGTGCAGCTAAATACTTGCAACAAGGTCGCCTTTTAGCCCATCCAACCAGCACTGTCGCAGGCATTGCTGCAAATCCTCAAAGCCACGCCGCTATTCAACGCTTGCGCACCTTTAAACAACGCCAAGGTCCTTTTTTATTGTTGGCATCTTCAAAAAAAGTTGTCTTTCAACAGTGCCGATATATCACGCGCCCTTTACGCGCCATGTTGCGGCAATACTTGGAAACATCCGTGACCTTAATTCTTCCAACCAACCATAAGCTTCCCTCAGCATGTCAGAAAAGAGGGCGCATCGCTATTCGCTTGGATGCCAACCATGAAACCCGTCGGCTTGCCCAAGCATGTGATGGTTTGTTACTATCCAGTAGCTTGAACCGACGTGGCAATCCAATTTTGAACCTACATCCAACCACACGCATGCGTTTATCACGTCATCTCGTATGGATGCTTCAACAAGGCGAACTCCATACATCCCAGCAAGCGTCAAAAATATACACACTATCCAAGCATGGTATCCAACAATTACGCTAAACCCATAGTAGATAGAGGAGATTATACGCATGACGTGAGAGATTCCGCTAGTTATGATGCCGCCCATGTCTCAATCCTCTGATTATATCAAAACAATATTACTTCGCTTAGGCTCTATGTCTTTGGCCATTACCTTGCTCACCGTACTCGCTTTGGCATCGGTCATTGGTACAGTACTTTTACAAAATCAAGACCAAGGTGATTATTTACAACAGTTTGGGCCGATTTGGTACTGGGTGTTTCGTGCCCTTGGTTTGTTCGATATGTACCACACTTGGTGGTTTTTATCCTTACTGGGATTTTTAATGCTTTCCCTCACCGTCTGTTTGTATCGCAATGTGCCTCGCTTTTTGAAAGAAATGAAGAGCAAGAAAGTTCCTGTCTCAGACAGTGCCATCAAACATATGGAGCATGTTCATCACTGGCAACTACCTGAACAAAGCTTAGAAAAAATTATATCCCCCATCAAAGATCAGCTCAAAGAATGGACGATTCGGACCGAAGAACGCAATGGCATCACCTACCTTCGTGCCGACAAAGGGCATTATCATAAATGGGGCTATATTTTTGTGCATTCTGCGATGTTGGTCATTTTAATCGGTGGATGGATCAGTGTTCATTATGGTTTTCGTGGTAATATGCAAGTGCCTGTCGGTGCCAAAGAGCATGAAATTTCTTTTCTTAAAGGCACAAGCACAGAATCTTTGGTGATGCCTTTTTATGTCCGCTGCAATGACTTTTCCATTGATTTTTACCCCAATGGCATGCCCAAAGAATTTAAAAGTAACCTCACCATCATTGATGGTGGCAAGGAAGTACTGACCTCAGATATTATTGTCAATGACCCCTTATATTATAAAGGCATTCGTATTTACCAAGCCAGCTTTGGTGATGGTGGCTCCAACATCCGCTTAAAACTGATGAAGCTGGATGGTTCAGGTGATGTTGAAATCGCCAAAACGAAAGTTTACACCACCTTTAAAGATGACAAAACAGATATTACCTTGGAAATTACCGATTTTCGACCTCACAATGTTGAAAACATGGCAGAAGTCCATGAACCCAAAGACTTCCAAGATTTGGGTGCATCCGTAGATTATGTCATGCGCGGTCCTGGTTTAAAACCCGTGAAAATTCGCAGTTTTATTGATCCATTTATCTTAAATGATGAAAACCGTGGTACATTTATGTCGGTCTCCTTCTCAGGAAACACCAAAGATTTTAAACCCATGGCATTGGGTTTGGATATGACCAACCCCAAAGAGTGGGAGCTTTTTCAACGCTTTATTGTTCGTCTCGGTAGTGCTGATTTAAAACATCCAAAAAAAGCCAATTTACAAGCCTTTAAATTGGCTATGGCCGATGTCTTTGGTGCCAACCGCCCCGATAATTTTCAAGCCATGGCAACCCGTGTGATTCAAGCCATACAAGTGATTCCTCGCCTACCTTGGCCTTATATCCCCATACTTGATAACTATGACCAAAAGTATTACACAGGCTTACAGCTTGCGCGTGATCCAGGTATGAATGTCGTTTGGGTGGGCAGTGGCTTGTTGGTGTTTGGCTTGTGCATCATGCTTTATATTTCCCATCGCAAATTATGGGTGATTATTCGCCGTGAAAAAGATGGCGTAAAAGTCACCCTTGCAGGCTTAAGCAATCGTAATCCATTGAATTTTAAACGTGAATTTAAGGAAATATTAACCTCTTTTGAAAATGATATGCAACACTTAAAACAAGGAGAAAACGTATGAATGCACATGTAGAAACAAATGGAATAATGAGCAGTTTATACCAAGGGCGACCTGCTTTTGTTCGCTATTGGGCGTATATCGGCTTGATGTTGGGTGCTGTTGGCTTGGCCTTGTGGGGTGGTGATGGCTATACAGAAAACGGTTATATCTTCCAATTGGTAGGTCAAGATGGTTTTATGTGGTTGGGAACAGGGGCTTTGTTGGCTACGGGTGTTTCTATTGCTTATAGCACCATGCGACCTGAAGCAACAGAGGGCTGGATTCCAAAAATGATGGTCTCTTGGTTTGATGGTGCTGCATTGATGGTCATATTGATGGCTGTGCTGACTCTTTTTGAGCCCACATCTGCAAATGTGTCTTATGAGGATCAATCCAACCTATTTGCAGGTCATGTCATTATGACCATGAATGTGTTGTTCATTTTTTCAGCCGTTTCTTATATTGCTTATCTTTTCGCGCCTGACTCTTTTATCGGCAAGTTAGCGACTTGGACAGCATGGGCAGGTGTTTATGCGGGTGGCTCTGCTTTGTTACTTCGTTGGTATGAATCGTATTTGTTTATGGGTGGTGAGATTGGTCATGCACCTGTATCCAATATTTATGAAGTATTTATTTTATTGTTCTGCATTGTTTGCATTATTTATTTGCAATGGGAAAGAAATTACGAAGCCAAAGCCATGGGGGCCTTTGTGATGGTCTTGGTTGCATCAGGTGTATTTTTTGCTATTTGGTTGGAGTCGGTCGGACAAGCCGAAATCAAACCTTTGGTACCAGCCTTGCAATCATACTGGATGAAGATTCATGTACCCATGAACTTCGTGGGTTATGGCGCTTTTGCTGTGGCCTGTGGTGCTGGCATGGCCTATCTCACACGTATGTGGCTTGAAGCTCGCAATAGTAAGATGGTCAAAGTCTTCCCAAGTTTGGAACAACTGGATCAATTGGCTTATAAATCTGTCGCAGTCGGCTTTCCTGCCTTTACACTCGCAACTATTTTGGGGGCTGCTTGGGCAGCTGAAGCATGGGGCGGCTATTGGTCTTGGGATCCCAAAGAAACATGGGCATTGATTGTTTGGTTGGTCTATGGTGCTTATTTACACGTGCGTATTTCTCATGGTTGGCATGGTAAAACCTTGGCTTGGTGGACAGTCATTGGCTTCTTGGTCACTGTATTTTGTTTCTTGGGTGTTAATATGTATTTGGCTGGTCTACACTCCTACGGTCGTTTGAGTTAAGTCCACTTCCCTATAAGAGAGCATACCATGCCCAAAAACATACATAAAATTATTTTCCCAACTGCAGGTATGGGCACACGCTTTTTACCTGCCACCAAAGCCACCCCAAAAGAAATGCTGACGATTGTGGATAAACCCCTGATTCAATACGGCGTTGAAGAAGCTTTGGCAGCAGGGATGGGCGAAGTTGTGATGGTGACAGGGCGTGGTAAGCGCTCCATTGAAGATCATTTTGATATTTCAGCGGAACTGGAGAGTAACCTGAATGCTGCGGGGAAAGTCGAGTTGTATGAGACTGTATCTCGTATCGCACGCATGGTGGATGTGGCCTATATTCGCCAAAAGCAACCCCTAGGTCTAGGACATGCCGTATTGTGTGCCGCCCCTTGGGTGGGCGATGAATGTTTTGGTGTATCTTTGGCTGATGAACTCATTCTACCCAAAGCAGGCTGTAAAGGTGCCATGCAACAGCTTCGTGATATACATGAGCAAACAGGGGGTGCATCCGTGATTGGGCTTGCCCGCGTTCCTGATGATGAAGTCAATCGCTATGGTATTGTCAAAGCCCATGATGAAAATGGGCTGTTGCGTTTGGATGATATGGTTGAAAAACCACAAACCGATCAAGCACCATCCAATATGGCGATGATTGGACGTTATATCTTTACCCCACGTTTGTTTGAAATTCTCAAAACAACGAAACCAGGTAAAGGCAATGAAATTCAATTGACCGATGCCATGTGTCAGTTGGCAAAAGAAGAACCTGTCTATGGTGTGATTATTGAAGGGGATCGTTTTGATGCTGGCAACCCTTATGGCTTCTTGGTCGCCAATGCAACACTCGGTTTGCAGCATCCCAAGTATGGTGAAGCACTACGGAAAGCATTAAGCCAACTTTTATGAGTTCTTCTGTTTATCCCCTTTTAGCACTGGATGTTTCCACACCCATTGCATACGCATGCTTATTCACCTCATCTAAGCACATCTTTCACGCCCAAGGAAGCATGGGGAAACAGCATTCTCAGACGGTTCTACCCCTGCTTGAAAGCTTGTTAGAAGGTGCAAACATCACATGGACTGATTTAAAACTGCTTATTTTAGGGCAAGGCCCTGGATCTTTTACAGGGCTTCGTATTGCTGCTGCCAGCATATCAGGCATCAATGCATCATTAAAACTTCCTATCTGGGGTATCTCATCACTTGCTATCACCGCTATGCAGATCCAATCCGATAAAATTATTTGGGTGATTGAAGATGCGCGTGCGCACGAGATTTTTCTCGGTTGTTACCAAAAAGGCATTGCACAGAAACAGGATGAGTGTGTTCATATCCAAAACCTCCATACGCCATCAACCCCTATGCCCTATGTGTGTAGCAGTGATTTTCGTATGCCTGAACAAAGCTGGTCACATGTTCCCTTTGTATATGACCGTGCCCATGCCATGTCCCGTTTGATTCAACAAAATATTGAAAATCTTCATACCCAAGCCTTACCCGCAGAGGTTCAGCCTGTTTACTTACAATTATCACAAGCAGAAAGGCAATTAAAGCATGTCTAAACCCTCGCTACGCATCTTATTTGTATGCTTGGGAAATATTTGCCGCTCTCCCTTGGCAGAAATTATTGCCAAACACATGGCAAATGAACGTCATATTTCCCAATTATTTCATTTTGAATCAGCAGGAACAGGTGATTGGCATATCGGTGCTCAAGCCGATCCGCGTTCCATTGCCGTTGCTCAACAACATGGCTTAGACTTAAAAGAACATTGTGCGCAACAAGTGACGACCCACAACATACACTATTGGGATTACCTGATTGCGATGGATCATGAGAATCGGATCAACCTTTTAGCCATGGGAGTACCCAGTCATAAAATTTTGATGATGCGACAGTTTGAAGAAAATGTTCATGATATAAATGATGTCCAAACTGTTTCCGACCCTTATTATGGTGGAGAAAACGGTTTTGAGGATACCTATAAGATGTTAAATCATAGCACAACATGCTTGTTGGATGAGTTGTTAGAAAAAGTAAAGAGGGCTGGATAAATGGTCGTGAAAATCTTGCTAAAATACATCCATAGCTTCCCCAATATTTTCAATCACATTAAGGTCAGGGAAATAACTGCGACATAAATATCAACTCAAGTCTTCTGTATGCCAAATAACTCGGCGACCTTCAAGGTGAAAACCTTCCTCAACCAAACGACGTAAAGTATTGGGATATAATGTATACTCTTCTTTCTGAATACGTTGATGCAAAGATTCAACACTATCATCGTTCAACACAGGCACAGAAGCTTGCGCTAGAATAGGGCCAGCGTCGACTTCTTCATGCACCAAATGCACAGTACAACCCGAAAATTTCACACCATATGCCAAAGCATCAGCGACACCATCAGCACCTGTAAACGAAGGTAGTAAGGCTGGATGAATATTAATCAAACGATTTTCAAAATGAGAAACAAACCCAGAAGATAAAATCCGCATATATCCAGCCAAAACAACCCAGTCACACTGGCGAATTTCAATCACTTTTGAACAAGCTTGATCATATGCAACACGATCGGGATAATCTTTGGGATTGATAAAAAGAATGGTGTCTACCCCTGCATCACGTGCTATCTGTAATGCAGGTGCATCCACCTTATTGGATAAAACCACGCGAACATCAACAGGACATTTCCCATTGCTAGCAGCCTCCAAAATTGCTGCTAAATTTGTTCCGCGCCCAGAGACCATGACCGCAATTGACTGGCGAGTCATCTTAGTGCCTCTTATGAATAACTGTTATTCAGGAATTACGTTCTCAGCTTGAGGACCTTTAGCACCTTGAGTAACATCCATGCTTACACGTTGACCTTCTGCCAAAGTTTTGAAGCCATCCATTTGGATAACGCTGTGGTGAACGAATACATCATCACCGCCTTCTTGTTCAATGAAGCCGAAACCTTTTGTATCGTTGAACCATTTAACTGTACCTGAAACTGACATAAAAAAACCTCTTTACTAATATCTTACATACCTTTTGCTAACTTGGTTAGCGTCCAGTCGTGCGAAAGCATAATCAATAATTTTATAAACGAAAGCATTTTAATCAATCAGCTGAACAACATCGCCCGATTGGGCATGAATATGACCCACCTGATACACCGTTTCGCCAGTTTTTTCTAACACTGCCTTGGTTTTTTCAACTTCAGATTCAGGTAATATCACAACAAAACCAATGCCCATATTGAAGGTCCGATAAGCTTCATCGCGCTCCACATTGGCAAAATTCAACAAGTATTTAAAAACGGGTAACACTTCCCAAGACTTCGTATGCACTGTTGCCGCCAAACCTTCAGGGAGAATACGTTCAATATTATCAAACATTCCCCCACCTGTAATATGCGAATAACCATGCACTTCCACACCAGCCTCTATCAATGCCTTCACCGCAGGTACATACAGACGTGTGGGTGCCAAAACAGCATCGACAGCTTTACTGCCATCTTCAAGAAGATCATGCTCTAAATCTGCTTCCCCAAGCTCTAAAAGTTTACGAACCATCGAAAAACCATTCGAATGACAACCATTGGATGCCAAACCCAACATCACATCACCTTCTTCAATAGTTGAGCCATCAATAATATTGGCTTTATCCACTACACCAACAGAAAAACCACCAATATCATAATGCCCATCATCATACATACCTGGCATTTCAGCTGTTTCACCACCCACCAAGGCGCACTCACAAACACGACAGGCTTCAGCAATGCCTTCCACCACACCTGCCAAGGTTTCTCCATCCAATTTTCCAGAAGCAAGGTAATCTAAAAAAAACAATGGTTCAGCAGCTTGCGCAGCCATATCATTCACACACATCGCTACTGCATCAATACCTGCTACATGGGGTTTTCCATATTGTTGCAAAAGCAATAACTTGGTGCCTACACCATCCGTGGATGAAACCAAAATCGGTTCTTGCATATGTTGAAAATTGGCAGCAAACAACCCACCAAAACCACCCAAGCCACCCAATACCTCAGGCCGAGTGGTTGAAGCTACCGCTTTTTTAATACGCCCAACAAAGGCGTTACCTGCATCAATATCTACACCGCAATCGGCATAGCTTATATGTTGTTTTTGTGTTTGATTAGACATCGAGATTCCGTACCTTTAAAGCGTTATCTTGAATAAAATTACGACGCGGTTCAACCGCATCACCCATCAACATGGAAAATGTTTCATCCGCATTGACCACATCCTCCAACGTCACTTGCAACATGCTTCGAACAGAAGCATCCATGGTTGTTTCCCAAAGTTGTTCAGGATTCATTTCTCCCAAACCTTTATAGCGTTGAATATTTAAGCCTTTACGCCCTTCTTTCACAATCATTTGAGTTAAATCATCATAGTGTGGTGTTACCCAACGTTTATCATCCTGAGCAACATAAGCACCTTCCTGCATGGTCGATTGAATCATTGTGCATAATTTTTGTGCTTCAGCAAACTCTGCTGTTGCCAATAAATTCGGATACAAGCGAGACATCATCATACGACCATGATCCCGACGTTCAAATTGAACCCAGTAATTTCCTTGTTCCGCATCTTCATACATTTGTGTGATCAAGGTTTCATCAGCACGACTTGAAGCTTTAAAAGCTTGTTGCAAAATATCCAAACGATCTGCTAAAATATCTTGCTTGCGCATCATCGCAGAAGTCATTTTCCCAGTTTCAATCAAGAGTTTTAGAATTTTCATATCCAAACGTTGTGCCAAACGTTGTTGTAAGTATTGCAAACGATGGATACTTCGAATAAACGTCATCAATCGTTCGCCTGACATGGGAGATGCATCCTGACTTCCATAAAAAGTCTTATCGCCAACACCCAATTCAATCAAATAATCAAAAAGCTCATCATCCGATGCCACATAACGCCCCTTTTTACCCTTTGCCACACGGTATAATGGGGGTTGAGCAATATAAAGATGACCACGTTCAATCAATTCTGGCATTTGACGGTAAAAAAACGTCAACAAAAGCGTTAAAATATGTGAGCCATCCACATCCGCATCGGTCATAATAATGACTTTATGGTAACGAAGCTTGGCAATATCAAAATCATCCTTACCAATACTCGTTCCCAAAGCTGTAATCATGGTGCCAATTTCTTGTGAGCCTAACATTTTATCAAAACGTGCTTTTTCCACATTCAAAATTTTACCTTTCAGTGGTAAAATAGCCTGTGTTTTGCGATCACGCCCTTGTTTAGCAGAGCCACCCGCAGAATCTCCTTCCACAAGAAACAGTTCAGAAGATGCAGGATCTTTTTCCTGACAGTCCGCCAACTTCCCTGGTAAACTCGAAATATCCAAAGCACCTTTACGGCGCGTCAAATCACGCGCTTTACGCGCTGCATCACGCGCAATGGCTGCTTCTGCCGCTTTGCCAATGATAGATTTCGCTTCTTTCGGATGTTCTTCAAACCATTCCGCTAGTTTTTCATTCACCGTACCTTCAACAATAGGGCGCACTTCGGAAGATACCAATTTATCTTTGGTTTGAGATGAAAATTTAGGATCAGGGACTTTGATTGAAAGGACTGCTGTTAAACCCTCACGACAATCATCACCCGTTAAGGAAACCTTATGTTTTTTCAATAAGCCATTGGCAGACGCATAATTGTTGATACAGCGTGTAAGCGCCGAACGTAACCCTGCCAAATGGGATCCACCATCCCGTTGCGGAATATTATTGGTGAAACAAAATACATGTTCTTGATATGAATCCGTCCACTGCAAGGAAAGCTCAACACCCACATCATTTCTTTCAACATCGATACCAATACATTCAGGGTGTAATGCTGTACGAGATTTATTCAAATGCTGAACAAAGGCAGTAATGCCACCTTCATATTCAAACACATGATTTTGACCATCACGTTCATCACTTAATTCAATCCGCACACCACTGTTTAAAAAGGACAGCTCTCGTAAACGCTTCGATAAAATATCAAACGACATATTTCGATGTGAAAAGGTTTCCAAACTGGGTAAAAAACGAACTTCCGTTCCTGTACCCATGGCTTCACCAATCACTTCAATCGGTTTAACCGTATCCCCTCGTTCAAAACGGCATTGATGAACCTTACCATGACGACGAATGGTTAATTCTAAATAATCAGACAGAGCATTGACCACCGATACGCCAACACCGTGCAAACCACCTGAAACCTTATATGAATTGCTATCAAACTTACCACCCGCATGTAATACTGTCATAATCACTTCGGCAGCTGAACGACCTTCTTCAGGGTGTATGTCAACGGGAATACCGCGTCCATTATCACGAACAGTTACAGAGTCATCCGAATGCAAAATAACTTCAACCTTATCGCAATGACCTGCCAAGGCTTCATCAATCGCATTATCCACAGCTTCGTATACCATATGATGTAAGCCAGTACCATCATCGGTATCACCAATGTACATCCCTGGGCGCTTACGAACTGCATCAAGACCTTTGAGAACCTTAATACTATCCGCACTATATTCTTCTTGATTAACATTACTCATGCATTTTTCTCCATAAAATCATGTCGCACCATACTATAAAAATAGTCACTCTTGAATAACAATGGCAATGAGTTGGTTGAGTTTGCAGGTAAATTATATTGATTTAAAAGTTATCCACAATATGTGAATAACTTGTGAGTAAAGCCCACGCAGCGGGAGAACTAATAATGACATCGAAACATACTGTCATACAATACTTATCCTCAAAGTATTCAGAGATCATCCATAGACTATCATCAGGCTTAAAACATAAAACAATGGTTTAACCATCTTCATTCAGGTTAATATCTGGCATGACTTTTAAACTAACTTCCCGCTATTTATTAGAACGTCGTGGTCTTAAACTAGGGCATGTATCAGCGCCTAAAGCTGTTGATATGCCCGATAAGAAAACCATTATGAAAGCTTGGAAAAATGATCAATCCATTGTTTTACCCAAACTTTTAGATGAACAACTGCCTCGTTATCAAGCTGATATTCAGCGTGCACATCAATGCATGGAAAGTACATTGAATGGTGTTGAACTGGGTGAGCAGCTAGAAAAAAATAGTAGCATCAAACGGTTAGAACCCGAATTTTCTTTTCTTGCATCTTCGATGGAAGAGCATGATGAACAAGCCATTGAAAAACTTTATTTTGATGCTGGTGATGAGCAAAATATTTTAGCGGAAGACTTATGGTGTAAAGCCTCATGGTTATCCTTTCATGATGAAGATGCTTCACTAAGGTTTCGCTTTTCATTTGGCATGGAAGGTTATGAAGATGTCGCAGCTGACCCTAAACGCCAACATTGGGCTGGTGAACTATGCACAAAAATGTTTCCTGAATCTGAGTTAATTACCAAAAATACAGATATTTTACAGTACATGTCTTCCATTCTAGGCCATCAACCCGCATTCGTGGAACGTATTGTATATTTTAATACACCCAATGGTGGCGCACAATTTCATCATGATGTGGAACGTGGCCATGCTGGTGTGGTCTTTGCCCAACTCAGTGGAGCAACATTTTGGCTAGCAGCAAATAAATTACAATTGATGCAGGTCATGCGCGATTTCTCAGAAAAACATAACACCCCAGCTGAGCTACAAAGCTTACTTAAAAATCAAGTTGCCTTATCGGATTATATGGAAGAAGAAGACCATGGATGGGTTGAAAGTTTGATTGATCACAACCCTATATTTATTCAATATATGATTAAACAAGGCTATGCACATGTTCTACAGACTGGCGATGTTTTATTGTTACCTCAGCGGGATTTAAACCATTGTGTATGGCACTCTGTGTTTACACTGGGAGATGAGCCTGGTGAAGCATTGAGCTTTGCTGTGCGGTAAAAAAATACTGGGTTCGAGTCTATCGGCATGACTCGAACCCAAGAGGATTCATCGCTTAGATAACATTAAGCCAAATCAAAATCAGCAGGGTTAAGACCAAGCTCCAAGGCAATTTTAGCCGCGACTCTTTTTTCATCCTTATCAAAATCACCATCGGATGCACCAATCGCACACACCATTCTTAATACCAAACGTGATTCTTCATCTTTGCCCTTCATTTTACCCAGTGCGGACATCGCTTTGGCTTCGCCAATATCAGCATCCATTTCAAGCGTATCGATATAATCTTTCCATGTTTTGACGACCTCTGACGTATCATAAATGGATAAAGCTTCATTATTCTCAATAAAGCTCATCATCTTTGATTTTTCCTGCGCATCAATACTACCATCAGCCATAATGACCAAAGCACTACCACCCAAGGCAGCATGAAGAAACTCTTTGGATTTATATTTCAACGCACCTGTTTTTAATTCACTAAATTTGTTCCGAGCTTTATCTAAAAAAGTTGAAAACATTATGACTCCTTTGTTATCGTATCTTTCATTTCTTTACTACTTTTACAACAGCTTATCAACCCTGATGTTTATGCTTGTCCAAAAAACTACGACCCAAAATTTATTGTAAATGCGACTGTATGGCATGTAAAAAATCAGCAATGGGTTGTGACCATGCAAAGGCATAAGCTCTTGATACAATATAAATGGTAAATAAAGCATAGAAGGACAACAACATATAAGCTTTAATTTTACCCATACTCGAACCAAAGAAAAAGATTAAAAAAGAACCGATGGTCAAAATCAATAATAAAATTCGTAATTCAGTGATGTCACCCACAACCTCTTTGGGGATAATAATTGCACCATATATTAGTGTATACAAAAATAATGGCAGACCCAATGCAAAACAAATATCAAAAATATTGCTACCCAAAGCATTGGCAACCGCATCATCATAATTGCCTTTTTTAGCATCCTTCATGGATAAAATCGTATCAGGCACACTGCTTGCCGCAGCCGCTAAAATCACCGCAACAAAATAACCCTGAATACCCAAAGCATGACCAAAAGTTTCACAACCATATACCAAAATATAACAGGCAAGCGCAATAAAGGTTGTGGATATACCCAACAATAGCCAGGCATTGCTGTTTTGTAGTTTATTCCCAGCAATGATTGCATCTTCCAGTTCTAATTTAAGAAAAGATAGTAGGCGATTGGAATCTACATAGGGTTCACCATTGTCATTGTCATCCGCTTCTTCCTCTTTGCTATTATCATCAGCTTCTGATTTAGGACTCATGGAGAAAAATAAGATACCTGCATATCCAACATACAAAAGCATCAACATCATACCATGCCACCACTCAAGGCGTTCACCAATGGTCACAATCAAAATAAATTCGGCCGCAATCAACATCAAGCCATCTCTTAATATGACTTTCTTAGAAACTACAACGCCCCTAATTTTAAACATTTTGAGTGCAACTAAAATACTCAATGCTGGAATCACCATGGTGTTGAATACCGCACTACCCGCTGTTGTGCCGATACCACCTGCAAAACCTGTGGTTTCATTGAAGAGGAATAAAAATATAAAGGTCGCAAAGAGTTCAGGCGTTGAACTACCAATGGCATTGATGGTTGCACCCTTCACACCATCGGACATGTTGCGCCCTAAATAATCCGCTGCAACTTCAAAGCCATCGCAGGCTTTAGCAATCACCAGTGTTGCGATAAACACCAGTATAAGAGAGGTCATGATTTCCAAAATATCATCCTATTTGTATCTTTTTTTTAACAGCAAGCCTGAACATTCAGGCATTTCCTTGGATTATGTTCTAACACTACGATGGGGTCAATGAAGGTCAGGTGAATGGTGATATTTAAACCACATCTTTAATCAGAGAGCAAGCACCAAAAGGCATCTTTCCATATTCTTTCACACAAATATTTTTCTCTGTCGCAAGGTGAATCAAATGACGAACATTACTATCTTTCATATTCCGAACAATCAACACATCCGGTACACGCCTTAATAAGGTTCGTGTCGCTTCTGCAATACCCGGTTTAATACGGTTTATATCGGATATATGGTAGGTTTCTTGTATATATAAAAGAAATTCACGCACAATATTTCGACGCATATCCTTTGATTCCTGAATACATTCCACCTCTGCTTTTACGGATATTTTTTTCATTTCATTTGAAATTTCATCCACAAACCAATTGGATCGGTCATAGCTTGATAAATGTGAATATTCCACACAACCATGAAAATCACCCGCTTGAATTTGTTGGTTTAGAATGGAGCGAGATATAAGCCCTGAAACCGTTGAATTCATCAAAGCACTTGGAATCGCATAATCATCCCGTGTTGCTTGAATATCAGCATAACCACCAATATCTGAAATCACAAACAAGTCACTTGAAATACCAACACCCTTGGCATGATTGTATGCTTGAATCGATGTTTTCAACTCATGTGTAATCGTACCTTTGGCAGTCCAACCATCCACAAATACAATGCTTTCAGGTGTATGCTGTTGTAATATATAATCCAATGCCACCTCATCAATGCCTCGGTCACGAATAATGGAAATGGAAAAATGAGTGGATTGACGGTGCAATAAACCGCCCAATGCTCGCTGCAAAAGCACACCCACAGGTGTTCCTGCGCGCGCTAGCGAAACAATGGTAATATTTTCAGCTCTAAGTTGTGCTATTTTTTGTGCTAAAACGACCACTTCCGATGCGAGACGTTGCTTATATTGTTCTGTAAGTTCTAAAAACAACGCCGTATATGCTTCTGTTGGTGGTTTTTCTTGGTGAATCATCTCTGAATAATGAAGTTGCCCCGTCTGAATCAGCATCTCTTTATTTTCGATACTATGGTAGCGAGGTTCAATGGGTTTTAATAAAAAAAGACAGTCTTCTGCTGCATAACTACCCTTTAAAGGCGTATTCTTCTTAGGCATAGGGGAAACTACGTTTAATTTGGCTGTGTTGTGGAAACATCGCAAATTGACATGATGTCATAAATTCAAGGTCAGACAAACTATCACCCAAGCCGATAATCAAATGATCTGCACCCAAATTAAGCATTTGATGGATATGTTCCACTGCTTTTTTCTTGCTCGCATACGGCGGTAATAACGCATAGTTATGAGCATTTTCATGGTGTGTAAAATGTTGACCATGCGTATTGTGTTCCCGAATAAATGTTAATGCCTCAGGCTCACCTTTCACAGAAACATACACATCAATATCATGATCGGTAATCACGCGGCTTCTTGCATTCAGTTGGTAATCCTTAATCAAGCTTAGAATTTCCTCATTACAAGAGAACATCAACGCCTTCCATGCATCAAACTGATGCGCCACTTTCTCCAACCACTTCGTACAAATATCACCATTTTTTTGTAAGACCAACGCCCCATGTGAAACCACACGGTAATGATTAAACGCATAAGCGACGCGATCAAGCGCACTTGTATTCCTTCCTGTCACAGGAATAATGATGGCGTCACTTTGCGAAAAAATCTTTAACATAGTTTCCTGAGATTTGGTCATAAAGGATAAAGGTAAGCCTTCTTTATCCGTTGCTCCCAATGAAAAACTAGCATTTTCAGGCAATTTACGGCGTGTCTGAATCAGTGTATCATCCAAATCGGTAAAAACGATAACCTGACTCATTTATAAAGGCACCTTAAATGGTCGCTGCTGAATATGATGGTGAAAACCAAGGCTATCATCACTTTCACTCATGGCTAAAGCCTTTCGATCCGTTGGGAAATTATAAATATAATGCTCTTTATCATCATCGACTTCAAAACAGATACGATGCTTGATCGCATCACCTTCCAATACAGGAGAGCGGGTTGTCGATTGAAAAACAACATCAACGCCTTGTTTCTGTAAGTCTTCTGCAAGCAAAAAGGGCAAGTATAGATGCTCACCATGACCCACGACAACCACCTTATCTTGTTTTAAATCATCGGCATAACGGGTTGGTAAGTCCAGATGATATGGCATCTTCAACCCCAACCGCCCCAAATCTTGCCGACATGTTGAGGAGCTGATACTGCTATCCACTTTGGCTGGCAAAGCAGTATAAAAATCATCATGTTTTTTGAATGTAAACTCACCCTTCATGAGCTGAATAAATTCAACTTGGATGCCAAGCTCATTAAATTTTTGTGTGTTGTCATCGCTTAACCAATTCACCAATGAAACAAAAATAATTTTTTGAATATTTGGAACTTTCTGCATCACCCTAGAAGCTAAAAGAAAAACCGTTCGACCTGTCGTTATTTCATCATCAACAATCACCAATGTTGTTGATGCCTTTATTTTTTGACGAAGTTCAATAACGGGTTCATACAAAATATGATTAACAGCATGCGAGTGAACTTCATCCAAGTTCAACCATGCTTTTCTCCCCAGTTGACTGCGTGTTGTGTGCTGAAAATATATATCATATTCAGGGTGAATCTTCGATAAACTATCCGCAACGCCTGCGCCAAGACCCACGCCCATTTCAGACATGGCCACCACATAAGTATCACCGTCCAGCGCACATAAATCAGACAATTCATCATAAATTTTCCGCATCAATAGCGGCTGAACAGGAATATGTTTACCCAGAACTTTACTCACAAAAGAAAAGTGTCTTTTGGGATTTTCTCGACTGGCAAAATCCATCAACTCATCCATGCGATCATGACCATCTGAAAGTGTCAGTTGTAAAACACCTGATTGAATCCTTCGGGTGTAATGCTCATTTTTTTTAGAAGCGACCATAACGACTGTTATTCACCTTTTAAAAGGCAGAAATGCCATTTATTGAACTACATACAAAAAACAGCCTGTGCTGCAAACCATAGAATAAAGGATGTTTTAACACATCGCTAAAACACCCTTTATCATTTAAATACTAATGCCAAAACCTTGCGCCAAGGCTTTCAAGCCACCTTCATAACCTTGTCCAATGGCTTTAAATTTCCAATCACCATTGTGACGGTAAACTTCACCAAAAATCATGGCTGTTTCGATGGAATAGTCTTCCGACAAATCAAAGCGCGCCACCTCTACATTGGTTTCATCATTCACAATACGCATAAAAGCATTGGCAACCTGACCAAAATTCTGGTTTCTTGCTTGTGCTTCATGAATGGTCACAGCCACCGTAATCTTTTTCACGTCTGCTGGAACTTGTGTCAAATCAACCTTAACAGCTTCATCATCACCATCACCAGCACCTGTTCTGTTATCACCTTGGTGAACCACAGATTTGCATGTGGATGATAGGTTATTATAAAAAATAAAGTCTTCATCTGATCTTACTTTTCCATCATCTTTTAACAAAAAGACGCTGGCATCCAAATCAAAATCACCGCCATCTGTCGCACGCTCATCCCAACCCAAACCGATAAGAATTTTACTGATACCTGGAGATGTTTTTTCTAGACTTACATTGCCACCTTTTTTTAAGGATACAGACATTTTTTTCTCCTATAATTTAAAAATTTACCGTTCATATTTTGATTAAAACATAAACAATAAAAGTGAGTAGAAGCGTAAACAACTATGATGTAAAAGTGAATAAATAAACATTAAAACCCTTTTAATCTTATAGGTATTTATGGGTCACTGTTTTAATGGTATCTTTTAAACTTCTGTCACTGACAGCATCTCCAATGGCTACAAAACGCCATTGACCATCTTTTTTATAAAATTTTCCCATGACCATGGATACTGAACCATAAAACTTGCTGTCATTGGATATATCGTATGCAGCAAAAACATTATCAACTCTCGACGGTGTGCCTTCGTACAAACGAATCGATGCAAAAGGAATATCTTTAAAATCCTGACCTTGGTATGAATTCAACACAAAAACAATTTGATGGGTGCTAGGATGAACTTTGGATAAGTCCACAACAATCACCTCATTATCCAAGCCATCATCACCATCCATATCACCTGTTAAATCATCGCCCGAATGCTGAATCCCTTGCGCGCTTAATTGACTAAAACATACCACATCAAGTGGCTTGTTGTTAGAATCAAAGGTTGCACAACTTGCATCCAAGTCAACAGCAACTTTTTTCATACCGCCAAAAAAACCCTTCTTTTCAATCGCACCCCAGTTCACACCCACACAAACCTGAAGAAGCGGGTTACCCGTATCTTTTTCGAGAGAAATACGCTGACCTTTTTGTAATGATATTGCCATGTTTTCATCCTTTTTACCATAATCTTTAATGACGCTTCAGTTGTATATGCTTGGGTTACGACATATCAATCTGAATAAAAAAAGGGAGGATCACTCCCCCCTTCTCTCTTGAACCATAATCATAAAACCAATAAAAAAATTAAGATTTTTTACGTTTTTCCATCATATCATGCACAATTGGGGCAAGAATGAGTTCCATCGCCAATAGCATTTTAGAAGATGGCAATACAATTGTATTGCGACGAGACATAAAAGAGCCATTCAACATGGATAGCAACCATGGGAAATCAATCCCCCATTTTTCAGGCTTACGAATACGAATCACCATCAAACTTTCATCAGGTGTTGGCACATCACGCGCAATAAACGGGTTGGATGTATCCACCAATGGCACACGTTGAAAGTTAATATCTGTATGTGTAAACTGGGGTGTAATGAAGTGAACATAATCATGCATACGAGACAAAATATTCTCAACCACCGCTTCAGCAGAATAACCACGCATCGCAGTATCACGATGAACTTTTTGAATCCACTCCAAATTCACGACAGGTACAATACCCATCATTAAGTCGGTATATGGGCGAACTTCTTCGACACCACCATGAAGACCTTCATAAAACAATAAGTCTGAACCTTCACCAATATCACGCCAATCGGTAAATTTACCTGAATCAACGCCATATACTTTCGCTTCTTCATCATCATGGACATAAGTGCGCGCTTTACCCAAGCCTGTTTCTTGGTATGATTTAAATAACTCGGCAATTTTATCAAACAAGTTGGCTTCATCGGAAAAGTGGCTTAAACGCTTACCCGCTGCTTCAAATTCTTTTGCCTTCTCTTTAAATTCAATACGACCAAATTTATGAAAGCAATCACCTTCAACAATGGCTGGTGTGATATTTTCACGACGAAAAATGTGCTCCAACGCGACTTTGGCGGTACTTGTGCCTGCACCAGATGAACCGGTTACAGAAATGACTGGATGTTTATGAGACATATCCCCTCCTATTTTGATGTCAATAAAAAACTGGAATGGGCATTATGAACATGAAGCCTCTTTCATACAAGTTTTACGCCCGATTATTTACCAATACAAAATTCAGAAAAAACACGATCCAAAATATGTTCCACATCACCAATACCAAGAATTGATCCCAAAGATGTCCAAGCTTGTCGCAAAGATAAGGCTGCCAAATCCAGTTGTTCTTCGGATAATAACATCGGAAGCGTTTTCAAAATAAGTTGTTCTGATGTTTGAATAGCTTGGCGGTGTCGTACACTGGTGACAAAAACATCTTCACCACTGGTATCCGATGCCCCCAAATATTCACCCAAATATACCATAAAATCAGTAATACCTTGTCCTGTTGTAGCACTAACACATCGATCATTTTTAATATCATTGGGCATTTTTTGAAGTAGATCGGATTTGTTGATAAGCCTAATATCATAATAACCCTCATAATACCATGTCCTTTTATCCGAAGCATCGGCAAGAAAAATAACCACATCGGCCATATCAGCTGCTTGCTTGGCACGGCGAACACCTTCTTTTTCAATACTATCAGTGGTCACTCGCATACCTGCGGTATCCACCAAGCGGATAGGAATCCCTTGAATATCGAAATCAATTTCTAAAATATCACGTGTCGTACCAGCAATATCACTCACAATCGCACGGTCACGCCCTGATAAAGCATTGAGTAAACTGGATTTACCCACATTGGGCGCACCTACAATGGCAATGGTCACACCTGAAAAAAGACGCTCGCCAAATGTTGAGGATAGCAACATCTTCTGCATCGGTTGCAGTAGTTCCTGTTGAAGTTGTTGTTGTAAACCATGTAAAAATAAATCGGGGATTTCTTCTTCAGGAAAATCCAAACAAGCTTCTACATATGCCACAATACCAGTTAAATGATCCATCAAAGCTTCAATTTTTCTTCCAAATTCACCCGATAAATGACGCTGCGCTTGCTTGGCTGCACGTTCAGTCGCAGCATCAATACAGGCAATCACCGCTTCTGCTTGCGATAAATCCATACGACCTTGCTCAACAGCGCGACGTGTAAACTCACCTGGTTGGGCTGGAACAGCCCCTAAAATAAAACACCGCTGTAATAAAGCATGCAATAATACAGGGCTACCATGCCCTTGTAACTCCACCACATCCTCACCAGTATAAGAAGCTGGATTGGGGAAATACAGTAAAATGCCTGAATCAATGATCTCACCTTGAGCATCTTTCCAAACACAAAGGTGGGCAAAGCGAGGTTTGATGATCTCACGCGATGATAGTTTTTTAGCAATCGTTAATGCTTCTGAACCCGATAAACGAATCATACCCATGCCACCGCGCCCCAATGGCGTGGCAATGGCAGCAATGGTCGTATTATCAGCGTTAAACAAGGCTTAAATCGCTTTCAGTTTCTTCATCACATAATATTGTTGTAAAATAGTTAAGGTGTTGTTGATAACCCAATACAGCACCAAACCTGCGGGGAAGAATAAGAACATGACCGTGAAGACTGGCGGTAAAAACTGCATAATTTTTGCTTGCATAGGATCGGTGGGCTGGGGATTAAGTTTTTGTTGAATATACATCGAAATACCCATGACTACAGGCAAGATAAAATAAGGATCTTGCACCGATAAATCATGAATCCAGCCAATAAATGGTGCTTGGCGCATTTCAATCGACATCAATAAGACCTTATAAAGTGAAAAGAAAATTGGGATTTGAATCAGAATAGGCAAGCATCCACCCAGTGGATTCACCTTATTCTTTTTATACAACTTCATCATTTCCTGACCCATTTTTTGGCGATCTTCACCATATAGTTCCTTTAAACGCACCATATCCGGTTGAATTTTTCGCATACCCGCCATCGAAACATAAGCTTTGTGTGATGGATAAAATAAGATCAACTTGATACAAACCACCAATAAAATAATGCTCCAACCAAAATTATGCACGAAACCATCAATCCACATCATAAAGTGATGCATCGGCTTGGCGATAAATGAGAAGATACCAAAATCAACACTGCGTTCTAGGCCAAGGTTCAACGGTTTCATCACAGCAATCGATTTTGGTCCCATATAAATATCAGAAACAAACAAAGCATCACCTTGATCCAACACACCATCATCAAGAACACCTGCTTGGTAGGAACGGCCATCACCTTTATAATAATAGCGATAACCCACATTTTGTTGCGATACCAATGCCGTTAAAAAATAACGATCCATGATACCTGTCCAACCACCTGTTGCAGCCATCTTCACAGGTGTTTCATCCAAGTCATCATAACTGGGTTCTTGCAAGATGCTGGTTAAAAGACCTGTTGCACCCATGTGTTCATAAAATGTATCTTTTGTTTTATCAGGATTTCGCTCCACCACTTGGCGGAACATCTTCAAGCCTGCGCCTTTGATAAGGCGATCTTCGACATGAATGATATAGGAATCAGGCTGTAAACTTAATCTACGTTGCCATACTTCGCCACTCTTCAACGTCGCAGTAAAAACTTTATGATGACGACCTGAAAGTGCATTATTCAACACAAAGGGTGTCACTCGTTGATGACCCAGTACCCCCGAATTGACATAAACATTATGCCCTTTTCCAGTGCTTAAAATGTGAATATAATCGGAACCAGGTTTAATGCTTTCAGTGTAATTGAACAGCTCGCCTTCGGTCAACCAGCCACGATCATCCATACCCAAACGCAAAAGATTGTTAGCCAGATAAAAAACTTTTTTACTCTTTTCTTCCAAAGGGTTGGGAATATTTTCTACCGAACTGACATCCACGCCCGTGGGACGTAATTCAGGTGCTACAGCATGTTCAGAAGATGTCACTTGCTCTTGTTTTAGTGTTTGAGTTGAAATTTCAACACCCGTCTTTACCTCGGTATTAGGACTAGGAAAAATATAGCTCCAGCCCACCAAAACAGCGATGGATAAGGCAAAAGCCAAAAACATATTGCGTTGTTCCATAAAAAAAACTCCTTACTTTTTGAAACGAGAGGTTAAAGAAAAATGTTCGGGTACGGGATCATAACATCCTTCCGACCAAGGATGACAACGAGAGAGACGTTTCACACCTAAAAAACTACCCGATATAACACCATGTTTCTCAATGGCTTCAATCATATATGACGAGCATGTAGGGATATAAATACAACGGGGAGTTAGAAAAGGCGAAATGCCATAACGATACGCATAAATAGGTAAAAGCCATATGCGCTGCATCATTTTCACGGTTGATAGCGACGCAACATTTGATTCAATATATCCGTAACATCTTGGTAGATATTGGCTTTTGAATCGAAGCTGCGTGAAGGAATCATTAAAATATCCAAAGGTTCTAACTTGATTTTATGTGTACGAAAAACTTCTCGAAACACGCGCTTTAAACGATGACGTTGTGCAGAATTTCCATATTTTGTAGACACTGCAAAGCCAACCCGAGCGTGTTCCAAACGATTGGCGATGACAACACATCGCATCCCATGCCATTGGAATCGTCGCCCTTTCTTCATTCCGGCAAAATCTTGCCGGGAACGAAGACGAAACTCAGAAGAAAACTTCTGATTCAGGCAGAAAGGCTCTTACGGCCTTTAGCACGGCGACGGTTAA
This sequence comes from Mariprofundaceae bacterium, assembly GCA_030950925.1. Classification (GTDB taxonomy): domain Bacteria; phylum Pseudomonadota; class Zetaproteobacteria; order Mariprofundales; family Mariprofundaceae. Next base: position 29,461 of record JAUZQO010000021.1, on the reverse strand, counting down.
TCAACGCACGTCCTGAACGGGTTGCCATACGACCACGGAAACCATGTTTCCGAGCACGACGAATACGACTGGGTTTATATGTAAAGCTCATAGTGTTCTCCTACATTGCATCAAAAAGGTCGCGAATGGTAAAAATTAGCCATTTGATGTCAATAAAAATATGCATTTTTGATAAATCAGTCCATACATTTGCCTATCATATGGATATGCTTTTTTCTCTATGTATCATCCAGCTGATGAGTCATAACGAATGGAAAAAGCAATGGGATCACATCACCCAACAATTACAATTTAAGCTTCCAAGCCAAACTTTTGATGCTTGGATTTACCCTCTTCACACCCAAATGGTGGGCAATACAATAAAACTTTTTGGTCCCAGCCGCTTCTTCCTCGATGGTTTAGAAGCCCATTGTGGCAAAGAAATCAAGGCAGTTATTCAAGACACTTTAAAAGCCAATGTTCAAATTCAATATCAAATCAATACCGATGAACCCACTCCAGTTAAGAGCAGCAAAGAACAAACTTCTAACCATATTCCTTCCGAAATTGATGGCCACATTGATCCACGTTTTACATTCGATAATTTTGTCATTGGCTCAAGCAATGAATTTGCTTACGCCGCTTGCCATGCCGTCGCCGATCAACCTGGTGAAAGTTATAATCCCTTATATTTGCATGGTGGTGTTGGACTTGGAAAAACCCACCTGATTCATGCCATTGCCAATCATTTACGTCAAAAATCAGGCATTAAAATTGCCTATCGAACAGGTGAGCGTTTCACCAATGAACTTATTAAGGCCATTGGTGACCGTTCAACTGATCAATTTCGTAAAAATTATCGTAAGGTCGATGTATTGATTGTCGATGATGTCCAATTTATTGCGGGTAAGGTGAGTACCCAAGAAGAGTTCTTCCATACTTTCAATGCCTTGCATGAAATTCACAAACAAATTATTTTAGTATCTGACCGTAATCCCCATGATATGAGTCACTTGGAAGAACGTTTACGTTCTCGATTTAATTGGGGCTTGGTTGCTGATATTCAACCACCCAAGCTTGAAACACGTTTGGCAATTTTAGCCAATAAATCGGCTTTAGCAGGCATCACACTGAATCAAGATGTGGCTTATTTGTTAGCATCACGCATTGATAATAATGTTCGTGAACTTGAAGGCGCACTCACCCGACTCACTGCCTATTCTCATTTTACAAAAAAGAAAATTGATGTCGATATGGCAAAAAGTGTTTTGAGGGAACAGCTTAAAGTTACTGTTCGCAGTGTTAATGTTGATGATATACAAAAAAAAGTGGCTGAATATTATGGTATTTTGGTCAAAGAAATGCGTTCAGCAAAACGTAATCGCAACTTGGCTTTTCCTCGCCAAGTTGCAATGTACATCAGTAAAGAATTGACCCAGCTATCCTTACCTGAAATCGGTGTTCAATTTGGCCATCGTGATCACACCACCATTCTTTATGCCCATCGAAAAATTAATAAAAAATGTCAGGATGAACCTATATTTCAAGATGAGGTTGAACATTTATTAACAAGTTTAAAAAACTAACAATAAGCTGTGTATAATATAGTTAAAAAGTTATGAGTAAGCTGTGAATCATTTGTGGATAAGATGTGTTTTGTAACTTTAAAAAGTATATACTTGAATTACACACAATTTATCCACATCTTATCCACATGATTTTATACCTCATACATGATAGTAAATCATTGAAAAATATATCGTTTTAAAACTATACAGTTATCCACAACCCCTACTAAGATGACTATATTTTTTTATTTAAGTTTATAAAGGAGTCAGTATGAAGCTGATTATTTCACAATCTTTGTTGTTAAAACAGGTTCAACGCTGTCAAAGCATCGTTGAAAAAAAGAATACCAAACCCATTTTGTGTAATATATGTTTTAAAGCATTACCCAATCAATTGGAAGTCATTGGTACTGATTTACAAATGGCCATTTCTGCTATTCAAAAAGCGGAAGTTTTGGAAGAAGGTGCGATTACAGTGTCTGCTCAAAAAGCCTTTGAAATCATTAAGGAGTTGGATTCAGATAAACCCGTTGAACTTCATTTACAAGATGCTTTTTTAATCATTAAAAGTGGTCGCTCACGTTTTCGATTGGTGACCATGCCTTGCACAGATTTTCCTGGAATGCCCCATAATGAAACAGATATGCGTTTTGAAATTGAACAAAAAACTTTGTCCAAAATGATTCAATCCACAGCCTTTGCCATGTCTCATGATGAAACACGCAAATACTTAACAGGTGGTTTGTTTGAAACCCAAGCCAATGTAGGTTTTCGTATGGTTTCAACCGATACGCATCGTTTAAATTTGATTCAAATGGTTATGGAACATTTAAGCCAAGATATTCATACTATTGTACCGAGTAAAACGGTACTTGAAATGAAAAAAATAGCAGAGGAACAAGGCGGGTTAATCGAAATTGGTTTGAGTAAACATCAAGTCCGTTTGCAGTGTGGCGGATATACTTTGATCAGTAAGGTTATTGATGGAACCTTTCCTGCCTATCAAGATGTGATTCCAACGGGTCATCCTTACCAAGTGAATGTGAACTGCAAGAATTTGGATAAAGCCCTGCGTCGTTGCATGATTGTCGCCAATGAAATAACCCATGATTTGTGTATTCAATTTACCCCAGAAGGTTTACATATTGCTGCACACAATAATGAACAAGAACAATCCCAAGAGTTTGTTGAAGCCAAAGGTTCTGAAACTGAAATGAGTATCGGATTTAATGGCCGTTATTTAAGAGATGTATTGAATGCGTTGAGTTCGGAAGAAATGAGTATTCATTACCGCGATGAATTATCCCCGATTCTTTTATCACCTGTGGGTCAAGATGGTGAAAAATATATTGTCATGCCAATGAGAATTTAACATGCAAATTTTGTGGATTTGAGTAGCTTAGATAATATATTTGAAGTTCAAGAGCATGAATAAGCAGCTTCTCCCGCTGAGCAGAATAGTGTTCTTATCAACGGTGATATAAACCCTAAATTCGGCGTTGATACGCCAAATCTTCGCCGCGTTTAGCGTGCCATAACTTAACGTACAAACTGAATATCCAAGGTGCGAGCATAGGTATGTAATCCTGCATCTTGAACTGGAAACACATAGGCATCCTGATCCGATTCATTATGATGGGAGTGCCACCAACCTGGAGGTGTAATAAATACCGAATTTGATACCCAATCGGCGCGAATTGGATCAATAATATTACCCTGCTTATCAACTTTTTTACCCATCAATGTATAAGTATGTTTACCCGCTGAAATAGCCAAATCCAATGCCACAGAATTATGGCGATGCGCTTTTTGCACACAGTGTTTGGGAAGAACATTCAACAAAGACCACATATCATGCGTGAGGCTTTTGGTCGTAACACAATCAAGGTTGCCTAAAATAATGCCTGCACGGTTCCGATTTTCTTGAATAGCGATGTCTTTAATGGCATCAACTTCGTCCAACAAGTCTTGATAATGATAAAAGGCAGGTTTAAAACGTGCTTGGTGAGCTTGAACACCCAAGTAAGATAATAAAGGTCCATCATGTGTCCAAAATATTACCGTATCAGATGAAGCTTCGTGGGTCATGCCTTGATTACAAGGCATGGTGAATACATCCCCTGCTTGCCATTCAATCACACCATCACTTATCTTGCTTTTCCCTGAACCGCGTATGACATAAAATACTTCCGAACTTGTATGCGCATGGGTTTGAATATGTTCGCCGTCAGCAATATGGATATAGTTTGCCAATAAATTTGGGCTGGTTGCTGGGTAGCTTGTCCCCAATGTTGATGAGGTATCCAAAGGGATAATCATAGTTTTGTCTGTTTGATGGAGAGAGGCGGGGAAATTTTGAAAGTCAATACCTTTTAAATCAGGCGTGGCAGCAGAAGTGTATTCCCAATTTTGAACCTGTTGTTGCCATACTTTGTTTAAAATATTCATACGAATCTCCTCATCTATCTAAGTCTCTAGGGGCTGTTCGGCTTAAATACCATGCTACAGCGCCTGCTACAGCCCCCAGCGCATGTACTTGCCAAAGTACAAGAACCCCCACAGGCAAGTGGGAAATGGTGATCTTTTCCGTGCCAGCATCCAACAGTAGACGAAACACAAACAATCCCAACAATCCTGCTACCAATAACAAATGCAAGCTTCGCCCATTAGCTTTTTGCCACAAAAAAGCAGCCAGCATGACCCACATCATGCTCACCACGGCCGACAAACCACGATAGCCCTGTATATTTGGTAGCCATAACATCAAGCCTATCAATATCAACGGCATCGCCCAAGCCATCTTCTTCAATAAATGAGTATCCGTTACATAAGTGCGTAAGACATAGCCTAGAGCGGCAAACATCCCAGTGTCCACAAATAACTGCGACCAGGAAAAGTGAGTCAAGTGTGCAGTCCAAAGGCGCCAGTATTGCCCATGTTCCAATATTGCCAAGCGATCATATGCCAGCATCTGTATCCATGGATCGGGAAGCACGCCCACCAAGATACAGCATATACTTCCCCAAAACCAAAGGTGCATGCAGCCGCCTTAATCGTTCCTTAATCGGCGCGCGGCGTAGAGCAAGCCCATCAGAATAAGCAGGAACCCCCATGAAAAAGCTCCGCCTCCCAAGTAACTTGAGCTATGACGAACCTGAATATTCTCATCCTTTTTCACACGTTCTTTGAAGGTTTCTAATTCAATTTTCAAGTTCGGAATCATGAATTCCACTGCCTGACCATAGCCCTCAATTTGCGCCTGACGCGCTTCCTCTCGGTAATTTAATAGTGTTGTATTACCTTTTTGAACACTCATCCCTGGTGCACGGAACAGTAATTTATGACTGCGAATATCAAACACGGAAGTATCCACCATCGTTCGTGTATCGTGTTGATCACCTTTAACAAAGTAAGCTCCCACAATAGACCAATACAAAAAGGACAACTTATTGGGGTCATCAAACTGAATTTGATCGTAAGATACTAGCGCCATCACATCCACCTGAAACATCCGCCCCACTTGCGCTAAATTATCAAAGCCCCCTTTGGGTCGCAAATACGCTGATGGAATGACTTCAATGTGTTCAATAAATGGGTAATTTTCAAATACCACGCGAACTTTTTCCAGTAATGCTAGTTGCTCATTTTCTGGCAAACTGGAGCCTTGTTCTGCCACAGGGGTAAATGCAATACCAACACGAACTGGTAGGTTTAAATAAGTGGTTATTTCTGGAACTTTTGGATCACCTTCAGGGTACAAATAATCGATGACGCTGCTGGACTCATGTTTGGCATACGAGCCTCCCAAAAAACCCGTTGCACACGAAGATAAAAAACACAAGGATATCAAAAAGACCAAAGATTGAATTATTTTTTTCATCACACGCTCCTTTCTTCTTAGGCTCGATCAAACAGAGGTAATCACGTTGAAATCACCTGTGTCATCATCACAAGTAATTTTGGTGGTCGAAACAGCTTTGCTTACATTTTAATTAAGCATATACTAAAAAGATGGCTCATGTGAATTTTTAATCTCATATTTTTTCTTCATATGCCATCTTGAGCATAGGTATCTAAAGTGGGTTAGCGTAACCATGAGGTTCGATTTATCCAAGGATTTATTGGATTGAAAATAGCTTATTTTATCAAGGTTAAAGGACAGTAATACGCTTGACTTTCAAAAGGTCAAACCTATCGTGGCATTTCTTTTTACGGCTGGCATATCGGCGGCTAAATTTACACACAACGAGCGAAATCATGAAATTAACGGGTGCTGAAATTTTTGTAGAATGTCTTCATCGAGAGGGTGTCAAAACCATTTTTGGCTATCCAGGTGGCGCTGTACTTCCTATTTATGATGCTATTTTTCAACAAAATCACTTCAAACATATTTTGGTTCGCCATGAACAAGCCGCTTTGCATGCTGCCAATGCTTATGCACGTGTTTCAGGGCGGTGTGGTGTGGCATTGGTTACATCAGGACCTGGTGCAACCAATGCTGTTACAGGTCTGGCAGATTCTTATGCAGATTCGATTCCAACAGTGTGTTTTTCTGGGCAAGTACCCACAGCCTTGATTGGTAGTGATGCTTTTCAAGAAGCTGATATTATCGGCATCACCCGTTCAGCCACCAAACATAATTTTCTCGTCAAACGTGCCGAGGATTTGGCTTTGATTATTCGTCAAGCATTTCATATTGCGACGACAGGTCGCCCTGGACCTGTATTGGTGGATATTCCCAAGGATGTGGGCAATGCTATTTGTGAGTTTGAATGGCCTGAAGAAGTGAATATGCGTTCTTATCAACCCGTCATTGAAGGGCATCACGGACAAGTAAGAAAAGCGATTAAAGCGATATTAGCATCCAAACGCCCGATGATTTATTCGGGTGGCGGTATCATGGCTTCTCAAGGTTCTTCAGAGCTTCTCACCGAATTTAGTCACCGTTTGCATGCACCTGTCACCAGCACATTGATGGGCTTGGGTGGGATGTCGTATGAGGATGCTCATTTTGTTGGTATGTTGGGCATGCATGGGACGTATGAAGCCAATATGGCAGTATCCCATTGTGATATACTGATTGCCATTGGCTCACGCTTTGATGATCGAGTGACAGGGCGTTTGGATGCTTTTGCCCCCGATGCAAAAATTATTCATATTGATATTGATCCCGCATCCATTTCCAAAAATGTACACGCTCATATACCCATTGTTGGTGATGTGGGTGTGGTGTTGAAGCAGTTACTTGCTGAATTGGATCATCAAGGCAAAGTTATGAATACAGATGCATTAAAACTTTGGTGGGAACAAATTGATGAGTGGCGTGCCAAAGATAGCTTGGGTTATATACAAGATGACAATGCTGCAATCAAACCCCAACATGTTATTTGTAAGGTACATGAAATAACAAAAGGTAATGCCATTGTTGCGACGGATGTCGGTCAGCATCAAATGTGGGCAGCCCAATATTATGGTTTTAAAAAACCACATCGTTGGCTCACCTCGGGTGGTTTAGGCACCATGGGTTATGGTCTACCTGCGGCTGTGGGTGCTGCCGTGGCTTTTCCTGAGGAAACAGTCGTATTGTTTACAGGTGATGCGTCGATTCAAATGTGTACCCAAGAATTGGCAACTGCCTTTCAATACAAACAAAAAATTGTCATTATTTTATTGAACAATGCCTATATGGGCATGGTGCGTCAGTGGCAGCAAATGTTTCATGGTTCACGTTATTCCAACTCTTATTTTGATTCACTGCCTGATTTTGCCAAATTAGCGGAAGCGTATGGGGGTGTTGGTATTCGGATTGATACGGTCGCCGAATTGGATGCGGGTTTAGAGCAAGCTTTTGCTGTGAATGATCGCTTTGTGTTTGTTGATATTGCGATTGCAAGAGATGAAAATGTATTCCCAATGGTGCCAGCAGGCGCAGCATTGAATGAGATGGTGTTGTCATGAGACATACAATTACAGTATTGGTTGAGAATGAATTTGGTGTGTTAACGCGGGTCGCAGGCTTATTTTCTGCACGGGGTTATAATATTGAAAGCCTCAATGTTGCGCCCACTCTGGATGAAACCGTGAGCCGTATGACCTTGGTGACGCGTGGTGATGAACGCATTATTGAGCAAATAAAAAAACAACTGAACAAATTGATTCCTGTGATTAAAACCGAAGATATTTCGCATAAAGTCCATTTAGAGCGTGAGATGTTGCTGGTGAAAATTCAAGCTGATCCCGCGATAGCTCATTTGGTGTATGAATTTGATGGTAAAATTATTGATGAGGATTCAGGACAATATATGATTGTTGAAATCACAGGGCATATTGATGCTTTGCAAGACTTTCTGAACAAAGCCAGTCCTTTTGGGGTGATTGAGAGTACACGAACAGGACCTGTCGGCATGAGCCGTGGTGTGGAAGGCTTTGTTGTTGAATGAACGATAAGACCATAGAGAAAAAAGTTCTTTCTCCCGAAGAAGCTGGTAAATGGATGAAACGTGCCACCTATGCCTCAGCGAGTGTGGCGGGACTGTTAATTACAGCAAAACTGGTGGCATGGATGTGGATTGATTCGGTGAGCCTCTTGGCAACGCTACTGGATTCATGCCTTGATGCAGTGGCATCGTTGATCACGTTGTTTGCTGTTCGCCATGCTTTAGAGCCTGCCGATGCCGAGCATCGTTTTGGTCATGGTAAAGCAGAGTCCTTAGCAGGTTTGGCTCAATCGATGTTTATCACAGGTTCAGCATTATTTTTGATACTTGAAGCCTTTTCTCGTTTTTTTCATCCTCAACCCTTGGAAGATGTGGGCATCGGTTTGGCTGTGATGATCTTTTCGATTGTGGCAACCTTGGCTTTGCTTAGTTTTCAACGCTTGGTGATTCGTAAAACTGGATCTGTCGCGATTCAAGCCGATGCCATGCACTATAAAACCGACTTATATATGAATATGAGTGTGTTGTTGGCATTGTTATTGGCATTTTATGGTTGGTCTGGATTTGATGCTGTGTTTGCCTTGGGCATTGGTGTGTTTATTTTGTACAGTGCTTGGGAAATTATTCAGCTCGCATTGAAAGATTTGATGGATCAAGAGCTTTCAGATGATGAGCGAGAAAATATCCACCAAATTATTATCAACCACCCTAAAACTTTGGGTGTGCATGATTTGCGTACGCGAAAATCAGGAACGACCCTATTTATTCAATTACATTTGGAGCTGGATGACCACTTACCTTTGATTGAAGCGCATGCGATTTCCGATGAGGTGGAAGCCGCATTGTTAGCAGTATATCCAAATGCTGAAATCATTATCCATGAGGATCCCATGAGTTCAGTTGATATTCATCAAGTTTTTTAGCTGCGCTATTGCTCTTCATATTTACCTTAGCCAAATATTTCATCACAGCAATTTCATCGCAATCACTGAACTTGTTGCAATGGACACAGACTGTCCAAATTTTATGGGGTAAACTTTCTTTCAAGACGACTTTATAATCCATCCGAAGAAAAAATTGATCCACATAGGTTAAAGCAAAAACCTGATCCACACCCAATTGCATGGCACTATGTTCACAGCCTTTGACCAATAATTGTCCAATTTTCATACCTTGGTACTCGGGGTTAACCACCAAAGATCGCACTTCTGCAATATGTGAGGCATAGACATGCAAGGCGGCAGTGCCTACCAATACCCCCTCATATTCAGCGACAATAAATTCTTGAAGATGTTGAAACACATCATCTTTACTCCGTTGTAATACCACTTTTTTCTGGGCATAGGGTGTTAATAAAGCTTCAATGCCATCGACATCGCAGACATTGGCAGCTCGAATATTTATTTGATAAGACACATCTGTCCTTGTTGTATGGTGATTGCTTTATGCAGCATTTGTTGGGCATGTTCCAAGCTTTCACCATTTACACTGCCGAACATGCGTGCAAGATCTGCGGGGCGTTCATGGGGTTTAAGGAAGGCTAAATCAGTCATGGTGCGTCCATCACGTTTACTTTTTAAGATGCTGATTTGATGCTGTGCGCAGGGAGCTACCTGTGGCAAATGGGATACAACAAACACTTGTCGATTTTTTTCCATGCGCGCTAAAAGTTCTGCTACACACCAGCCTGTTTCACCGCCTACATCCACTTCATTAAACACTGCCGTTTGGGCCGATAACGCAAACGTGCCACTGGCTTTGAGTGCCAAAGCGAAGCGAGATAACTCACCCCCCGATGATGCCACACCTGACAATTTACGAAAAGGTTCACCTAGGCTACTCGACACCAATAACTCCGACACATCCCAACAGTGTTCGTGCCATTGCTTCGCATCATGCTCCTGTGCATGCAGTTGAATATCCAAACGCCCCCCTTTCATGCCCAAATGATCCAAATAAGGGCGCAAATATTGTTGCAACTGTTGCCCTGCATCCACTTCTTTGCTTAAAGTTTCATGTAAACCATGCTGCCAGTTTAAGGGTGTAAGACGTGTGAGTTCCCCACGCATCCAATCTGATTGATCTTGGCTGTTTATTTGGTCGTCAACAAATGCCTGCAACGCTTGGCGAGCATGTTTTAAGTGTTTGACAGATATTGCAACCCGCTCCAATAACTTTGATTTGATACGACCATCCAGCCATTGGCGTTGCGTGCTATCCTTTATCAAGCTTTGATGTTCAATGTTATGCATGAATATCCAAACAGATTGAACCTGCGTGTTGTAGTCGTTTCAAGGGGACAGGCGTACCATTCAACCATGCACACGAACGCCCATCACGACTCACCGTGCGACGTAAAATTAACGGCTTGGAAACCTCCATACCTTGTTCGTTTAACAGTTGTAATAAGGCAGGATGGTCATCTTCAATCACCGCCGTGAGTTCGGTAAATTTTGCACCATGAGACACCCAATCGGCATGGGTTCTTGCCCCAAACACTGCGGACAGTGCATTCACAAGAATAGATTTTCCTGCACCTGTTTCACCTGTAAACACTGTCATGCCTGATGAAAAATGTAGCTGAATATGTTCCATCAGAGAAAATTCACGAATATCGAGTTCTGTTAACATGCTGCATCCTTACGCATTATTCAGTTTAATTTTCATGCCCTGCCCAATGAAGTTTACTGCGTAGTGTCTTAAAATAATGGCGTTCAGGCAGGTAAATCAAACAAACTTCACCTGCTTTTTTTACTTTTACCTCATCACCTTCTGATAAAACCAAGCATTCTTGCCCATCTAAATTGAGTACCGAAGGTTTAGGGCTATTTAACAACTTCAATGTAATGACATCATCGGCAGGAATGACGACAGGTCGGTTGGATAAAGTATGCGGGCAGAGTGGCACGACACTGATGGCCTCCACTTCAGGGTGAACAATCGGGCCACCTGCTGATAAGGCATAGGCTGTTGAACCTGCGGGTGTTGCCAACACCAATCCATCGGCATGCAAACGAAACATCAATTGATCACGGTATGTCACCTCAAATTCAATCGGACGGGGGTGGGCATAACGCTGTAACACCACATCATTCATGGCGATATCTTCTTTTAAGCACTGACCATCTCGCCAGCAGGAGGCGTGCAAACCAAAATGATGTTTGGTTTTGAAATGACCGGCCAATACCGATTCAACGACATCCAACATACTACCCACAGGTGTATCGGTTAAAAAACCCAAACGTCCAAGATTGATGCCTAAAATGGGTACTTTCGAATTCATAAAATGACGCGCAGCATGCAATAACGTGCCATCACCACCCAAAACAATGAGTAAATCCACACGGGCTGCCATCGTTTGTAAGGATGAGGTTTCATGTTTGAGAGATGCCTGTGTTTCATCACACAAGACTTCACAGCCACGCACTTCCAACCATGTTGCCAGTTCATTGGCCAAGGTTTTGGCGCGTTCAGCCTTGGGACGAATACTGATGCCTATGGTTTTCATGGCGTTCATAGCGGTCTTTGATGCCAGTTTTGGGGTTGTTTATGGCATTGAAAACATTGATCGGCACGGGTATGCCCTTTGGGTTGAGGCTTGATGCCATCGACAGCATGACATGTCATACATTCAGCTCGAGAGGTGACTTGTAAGTGGGTGGCATCGGAGGGAACATTTTTCGTGGTGCGATCACTTGTACCTAAGACCAACAACAAAATCACCGAAGCAACGACGGCTAAAAAAATAAAATCACGCTTTCCAGGTTGCCACTTCTGTTTTACATCTAAATCACTCATTCAGTCCTCACTTCACCGATTATTCATGGCCGCAAGCATATACTTGATGGTCATACACTGTCATTATGAGAAAAACACTCAATTCCAAAGTGTGTTTGTGTCATAAGGATTCGATATGTTTCGAGAAAATCAAGGAGATTGATATGAAAATTTTACAAGATGCCAAGCTAACAGCCATCGCAGGCTTTGTTTTAGCAGCCATGATTGTTGCTATTGCAGCTGCTACAGGTGGCACAGTGCCAAGCCTTTTTGAAGGTGCACGCTGGTTGCATGTGCTTTCAGGTATTTTATGGATTGGCTTGCTTTATTACTTCAACTTTGTGCAAGTGCCTGCTATGGGCGGCTTTTCTGCGGATAGTAAAGGCGAATTGTTCAAAGAAGGTAGTATTGTACGCCGCGCGTTATACTTGTTTCGTATGGGTGCGAATTTAACGCTTGTATTTGGTATTATATTGTTTGCTGAATTGGGTGCCAATACGGGTTGGGATATTCGTATCGGTGCATTGTTGGCGATTATCATGTGGGCGAATGTGATGTTTATTATTTGGCCGAATCAAAAGAAAGTGATTGGTATGGTGGATGCGTCTGCTGCTGAAAAAGCCGCTGCGGGTAAAAAAGCATTGATGGCTTCACGCATTAACACCTTACTTTCTATTCCGATGCTGTTGTTGATGATTGCATCTGCACATTTTCGCATGTTCTCATAAATCATTCACCATATATTTGAATAAATAGGGGGGGGAGTGTTGCGTATATCTTATCATTCCCCCTTCTTTTCAAGTGCATCCCAGTTTACCTTTCGCCCACCTTTGAAAGATGGAGAACAACATGCGCTACGATTGGACTGTGGAAGAAATCACAAAACTGTTTGAATTGCCCTTTAATGATTTAATGTTTCAGGCACAACAAGCCCATCGCATGTATTTTGATGCCAATGAAGTGCAGCTCTCCACCTTACTTTCTATTAAAACTGGGGGTTGCCCCGAAGATTGCAAATATTGTCCACAATCTTCGCGTTACAACACGGATGTTGAATCCGAACTTTTGATGAAAAAAGATGAAGTCATGCAAGCGGCGAAAGTGGCGAAAGAAAAAGGTGCAACCCGATTTTGTATGGGCGCAGCTTGGCGTGAACCCAAGGGGCGCGCCTTTGATTTGGTCTTGGACATGATTCGTGAAGTGAAAAATATGGATATGGAAGCTTGCGCGACTTTGGGTATGTTGGATGCTGAGCAAGCCCGTAAACTTAAAGATGTAGGCTTGGATTATTACAACCACAATCTTGATAGTGATCCCGATTTTTATAAAACGATTGTTTCAACCCGCACCTATGAAGAACGTTTGGACACACTCAAAAATGTGCGTGCTGAAGGCATGAGTGTGTGCTGCGGTGGTATTGTGGGCATGGGTGAAGCCATGAAAAACCGCGCAGGGATGGTGGCGCAATTGGCGCGCATGCATCCTCATCCTGAGTCTGTCCCTATCAATATGTTGGTGAAGGTTGAAGGTACGCCGATGTCTGAGGTTGAGGATTTGGATAATTTTGATTTTATTCGCACCATTGCTGTGGCAAAAATTACCATGCCATCTTCACATATTCGCTTATCCGCAGGACGTGAAGTCATGAGCGAAGAAATGCAATCATTGTGCTTCTTGGCAGGTGCAAACTCGATCTTTTATGGTGAGAAGCTACTCACCACAGGAAATACCGAAGCAGATCAAGATCAAGCTCTGTTTAAAAAATTGGGTATTCGCCCCGAAGAACGCGCAACCGCATCATCTCGCCGTGTGGCCAATGCTTAACCCCTATAAACTCCTAACGTCATTCCCGAAATCTTTTATCGGGAATCTATGTTTTCCAATAGACCCTCGATAGAAGCATTCGAGGGTGACGATAGCTTTATATAATGATAAGAGAGGACATCATGCAACGTATTCCCGCACAATCCCCCCAAGCTATTCAAGCCTATGATTTGCTGATCCGTTTACAAAAACGCTTTGTCGATGCTTTGGAAGCACTTTCGACATCGTTGGACAGCAGCCAAACATTTGAAACTGTCGAGTGGTTTCGAGATGAAGGCCAGCATGGTGGTGGAATTCGTTATGGCACTGCTGGTGGTGATGTGATAGGACGGGGTTCGGTCAATGTTTCACAAGTGCATTATGATGACCTTCCCGAGAAAAAATTAAGCTCTGCCAATGCAATTTCAACCATCATCCATCCTGTTCATCCTCATGCACCTTCGGTACATATTCACATCAGTTGGACAGAAATGCGCAATGGTGAAGGTTATTGGCGGATGATGGCTGATTTAAACCCTGCCATTGAAAATCCAGATGCTACACAAGCGTTTTTTGATGCTTTGCAAGCCGCTGCCCCTGAACAGTTTGATGAGGCTAAAGCCCAAGGCGAACGCTATTTTTTGATTCCTGTATTAAACCGTCATCGTGGTGTGGCTCACTTTTATTTGGAACAATACAATACAAACAACAGTGAAAAAGACTTGGCATTGGCGGCATCTGTGGGTGAAGCTGCGATGGATAGCTATGTGGCTATTTTGACTCAGGCATTAAACAAACCAACGCAAGCAAGTGATGAAGCGCGTGCCACACAATTGGCCTATCACAGCTTGTATTTCTTTCAGGTTTTGACCTTGGATCGCGGCACCACCACGGGGCTTTTGGTACATGAACAAAATGATTTGGGTATTTTGGGTTCGCTTCCCGCTTATGTAAATGCCGATTTATTGGCGTCGTGGGTCAAGGATATGCCCGAACCCCAAGAGCAATTGCTACAAGGTTTAATTTCAGCCTTACCTGAAACATCACCCTGCTTGATTGACGATAGTGTGAAACAGAAGCTTGCCCATGTGATACGCCATCATTATCGAACCCATCCCGGTGCGATTTCATTGCAAGCTTCAGGTGATGTGATTCCTGCAACGGTAAACAACCACCGTTAGTCTTTCATTTTCATGTTAGGCAATGGGCTTTTCAGCCCATTGACAGTATTCTGAAACAGCACAAAGATGACATTTGGGTTTTCGGGCGGTACATGTGTATCGCCCATGCAAAATCAACCAATGATGTGCATGCAATAAAAATTCATTCGGAATGATCTTTAACAGACCTTTCTCGACTTCCAGCGGTGTTTTTCCAGCTGCCAAACCCATACGATTCCCGACACGAAAAATATGTGTATCTACAGCAAGTGTCGGTTCACCAAAAAGTATATTTAACACCACATTGGCAGTTTTTCTACCGACACCAGGCAAGGCTTCCAATGCTTTGCGTGTACTGGGGATTTGGCTTTGATGCTTTTGTAGTAAAATCTCACAGGTTTTCATCAGGTGCTTGGCTTTGCTATGATAAAGTCCGATGCTGGAAATATATGATTCCAGCCCTTCCAGCCCCAAATCAAGGATGGCTTGAGGGGTGTTGGCAACAGGGTATAACTTGGCACAGGCTTTGTTCACAGCGACATCTGTCGCTTGAGCCGATAACAAAACAGATGTCAGCAGTTCAAAATGAGAGGTATAGTTAAGTTCGGTTTTAGGCGAGGGGTCCAAGGCTCTTAAATGTTCAAACAAGGCTTGAACTTGAGATTTGGTCATTTTTCTTAAGCGTTTAGTCATTCACTTCTTTCAGGGTTAAGGTCACTTGCTGGTCAATAATTTGTCCTTCTATGTTAAGGATTTTTTCTACCACATAGATAGTATCTGAATCTATTTTTTCAATACGTCCACTTTTTTTTCCCATATAGCTACCTTGTTTCACCATATACCCTTTACCTTGGCTGTCTTGCACCATGGCCACATGCCTATCCCCCATCTGATAAATACCTACCAACAAGAGTGTATTTAAATCAAATACTTCCAAGGGTTCACGCTTACGGTTCGCAAGCTTGTATTCCTGCGTTTTTAATAGGCGTTGACCTCGCATAGCAATGGTTACCAAATAAGAAGCAAAAGGGTCGCGTAAATGTTCAAAATCAATATAGGGAGCACGTGCTTGATGTGTTTTTTGATCAACTTCTACGCTTGTCGCACGATTGGCTGCTTCCGCAACGTCGATTCCGACCAACATACTGCATAGATAACTTGCTACGATGAGCCATTTGTAAAGCATACCGCCTCCAATAAGATCAACGCATCAGTGATGTGTTGCCTATCCTTTAATGATTGAAGAATAGGCAAACTGACATCGCTTGCAAGGAGAGTGACCATCGTGCGAATTTTAGGAATTGAATCATCTTGTGATGAAACGGCGGTTGCCTTATATGATGGCAACCTTGATTCAGGGAAAGGGAGCTTGCTCGCAGAGCGGATTGCATCACAAATTGCCACCCATGCACGTTTTGGCGGTGTCGTCCCCGAAGTGGCCTCTCGCGAACATTTACAAGCCCTTCCTTCTCTCGTTGATGCGGTGCTGGATGATGCCAAAAGTAGTTGGCAGGATGTGGATGCCCTCGCGGTCACCGCTGGACCAGGTTTGATGGGCGCACTGCTCGTTGGTACCTCCTATGTTCGTGCTGCTGGCTTGGTGAACCACATCCCTGTGATTCCCATTCATCATATGGAAGGGCACTTATTGGCAGCAGGTTTAAACCATGAACTTCCAGATTTTCCATTTATTACCCTATTGGTTTCAGGCGGACATACCCTCTTGGTACGCGTTGATGCGGTGGGTGAATATCAAGTCATCGGGGAGACCTTGGATGATGCTGCGGGTGAATGTTTTGATAAATCGGCACGGGTTTTGGGTTTGCCATACCCTGGTGGCCCTGAAATTTCACGTTGGGCTGTGGGAGGCAATGCTAAGCGGTTCAAGCTTCCGCGTCCCATGCTACAACACGACCACCTCAATTTTAGTTTTTCAGGGCTAAAAACGGCGGTCATGTATGCTATTCGTGATGCAGGAGATGTGACAGATGACATTCGCCGTGATATGTCAGCTTGCATTGAATCGGCAGTCGGTGATGTATTGGTGAAAAAAAGCCTACGTGCATGCAAGCAAGAAGGTGTGCCACGTTTATTGATGGCAGGAGGGGTGGCTGCCAATCATTATTTACGCACATTACTGGAAGAAAAATCTCAACAACAAGGTGTCTCTGTCACCCTGCCTAACCCTGATTATTGTACCGATAATGCTGCCATGATTGCCTTTTCAGCCTTTAAACGGCTTCAATATGGTTTGTATCACGATGACACTTGGGATGCCAAACCACGTTGGGCACTGACGGATTTATGCTAAGCTAAATGGTGACGTAAATCGCTTTACAGATATCCAACGATTGAATGAGGCAATGTAGGTTTTACACATTTTGTTGTTCAAGCAGGATAAATCGGCATGCTTTTTGCTCGCCCCCTGATTGCAGGAGGATTGAACTTATGCCGCAGCAAACACCGCAGGAAAGGCGTGAACACCCACGTCAAAGTGTAAACTTTCATATTGAAGTAAAAATACATGCAAATCAAACCCATACTACCGTTGAATTGCGTGATATTTCTGAAGGTGGTATGAGCTTTATTGTGGATAGTTTGGAGGACTACCATGAAGATCAACGTTTGCAGGTAAGTGTGCCTGAATATGATGAGAAAGGTTTACTACAACACCAGCACCTACAGGCTGAAATTGCGTGGTTGCAAGAACAAGATTTACTCAATCCACAAGCCTGGGTGGGTTTAAGGTTGTTGGCTGAAGTGTAGAGCTTATACTGCCACCATGCGTTTTGTTATGTTAGATACAGAAACTACAGGTTTATCCCCACAGTCAGGTGATCGTATGGTTGAAATTGGTGCTGTGGAAGTCACGCAGCGCGCCATTCAAACAAATACAAAGTTTCACCGATTGATTCACCCATGCCGGCCCATTCCCAATGTGGTTGTGCGTATTCATGGCATTGATGATGCCAAAGTTAAGGATGAACCCACATTTCCAGAGATTGCTCAAGAATTTTTGGCCTTTATTGAGGGGGCAACCTTGGTCATTCATAATGCGCCGTTTGACTTGGGCTTTATCATGTATGAATTGTCACAGGCAGGTTTACCCAATATTAGCAATATCCCCGTGATTGATTCGTTGGCTATGGCACGAAAACGCCATCCACATCAACGCAATAGTTTGGATGCCCTGTGTGATCGCTATGGTGTGGAACGTGGGCACCGTGTATTTCATGGCGCATTGTTGGATGCAGAACTGTTGGCTGAAATGTATTTGATGATGACAGGTGGCAATCAATTTTCACTGAGTATGGATGCCGTGTCGCAACCTGCTTCCAGTTTTGTTCAGCTACCTGAAATTCACCACAGCCAAGATAAACAACGGCAAACATCAGATATTTTACAACGTGCTACACTGACAGTAACACCCAAAGAAATGCAAGCCCATCAAGCTTTGATGCAACGCATTGATGAAGAAAGTGGTGGGCATGCGATATGGGATGATTGGCAATGAAATATTGCCTCCCCATTAAAACAGAACAGGAGAACCCATGATTCTACCCTCCCCCATCATGATGATTTGTGCTGGAAATATGTGCCGAAGCCCCTTTGCGGAATATTATATGCGTTTATGTTTGCAAGAGCTGGGGGGCGAATCTGAATGTTTTAGTCGCGGACTTCTCGCTATGCCAGGGCGCAAGGTGCCTGCTACGGCGCAGAAAGTGGGCATGGATTTTGGTGTCGATATGAGCAAACATATTTCGCAAACCTTGCTTGCGCCTGATGTGGATCGTGCCGCTTTGATTATGGTGATGGAACAAGGGCAACGCCAACATTTAAGTAAAATGCGCCCCGCAAGCATTGGTAAAGTTTTTTTGATTTCACAGCCTGTCGGCGGCCAAACAGTGCATGATCCTATGGGTAAAAATGAAGCATATTTTCATGCTGTATATAAAGAAATTACGGTCATGATTGATGCTTGGCTGTAACACTTTGGCATCGCAGCCTAAGTATACCATCACCCTATGAACCATCTTATCCGTTTTTCTTTTGCACTGACACCACGTATGCAATCCTTTTTGGAATGCCGGAATGCCTTGCAATGTTTGGAATATGCCAAGTTGCACGATGATGTGTATGGCTGGTTACAGGCCATTCATGACTTACAAGAATCATTGTTGGGCAGTGCTGCGCGTAAACCTGTCGTACCAGAGATTATTGGCTTGATTCATGCCATTCAAAAAAACTTAAAAAATTTAAGCAGGCAAAACACAGCCTTTAAACAACAAATTCTTGAAGCACATGCGAGCCTTTCTGAATATGAAAAGGTCTTGGCAAAAACGTTACCAAAGGCCTTGGATTTTATGTACAACGATGGTGTCATTCAATCATGGATCAATTGCCATAAAAAACAGGATTGGTTGGGTCACCGTCTCTTTTACCCAAAGGTGTTACCTATTTTTTGGCAAACATTGGGGATTCAAGAGCAACTCAATGAATCCTTACAAGATATTCATGCCATTATCAGTCACCTTGATGATATTTTACACGATTTTGTCCCTTGGACGGAAGAATTGGCGCGACATGGTTCGGATCAACTTCAACCGACCTGTTCTGATAAAAAACATGGCTTATTGATTGTAGGTTTACCAACCTCAGCCGTACAATCAGGCATTACCCCCGAATTTTCAGGTAACCAGCATGTTGTGCGCATTCGCTTTCAACAATGGTCAGCAGGCAAAACACAAACGCCTTATGATCAAGATCTTTCTTACTACCGTATGTTGGTACCCATTTTATGACGCAAAAAACAACGCAGTTCAAATGCCCCTTATGCAAAAAAGGGATCTCCCGCAATGGTCTTTATTTTCCATTCTGCTCCGAACGTTGCCGTACTCTTGATTTATCACGCTGGGCTGATGGGAGTTATTGCATTGCGGGGGATGCAACTTCAATGCCTGATGATGAAGCCAACACCCATTGACAAAGCAATCCACACCATCGCTTTTTAAGCAACTCTATAGTGCCACAAGTATGGCTCTCATTCTGCCCGTTTTATGCTGGCCACTGGCACCATATCTTGGCTTAGAGCCCATTTGGGGAACAAGTTTTGAAAAGAATTGGCTGATTTCCGCATCTTTATTACTCATTGTTTTCACTGTGAGTGATGCTGTATTGGCGGAGCGATATGGCGTGGCGGATCTTGTGATGAATATTGCATGGGTTTTATTCAGTTGTTATATGGTTATTTTTGTTTTACAACATCTATCAGCGGCTTGGTTTTTGGCAGCAACATTGGGCTTACGAGCCTTATCCATCACACCCTTGTTGTGGCAACAAACGCATCAACCATGGTGGTACTGGCAAGCTTGGTGGCGAGATTCTAGCACAGCTTTGATGATGTTTACTTGGTTAATTTATTGGTGACCAAAACACCTTCTTACTTCAGAAGTTGCAGCTTCTTTTTAGCCCAAACTTGCGTTAAACGCGTCCGTTCTTCGAGTGATGCAGCTTCCAAACGGTGAAGTGCATCTATCTGAATGCCCAAATTACGCGGTAAATGTTGAATCAACACTTTAATCAAGCCTTCAGGAATGTCCCAATGCAACTGGCGTGCAGTGGCTTGCAAGACACGTCTTAAATCAGCATTCGTTTCAGGTGCCTGAATTTTCACCTGTTCCATCATACGCAAACGGCTGGCAAGCTCCGAAGGTTTTAAGTCTGTATCGGGACAACGCCACGAAATCAACAAGGCATGTTGACTTTCTTTGGCGCGTTCAATCAAATGAAACAAAGCCAAAGCGGTTCGCTTTGGTAGTTTACCTGCATGTAAATCCAGTACCCATAAGTTTGTATCCTTTAAGATATCCAACCAAACAGCCACTTGTTTGATGGGGGTGAGTCGTTTACCTGGCTCGATACGCTTGAGTTGGGAGTATTCTTGCGCCAAAGCATGGATTAGGTGACTTTTCCCAGCAGGTTCATCGGAAGTTAGCCATAAAATCCCACCTTGATTCATCCATATAGCAAGCTTGGCACAAGCGATTTCGGTACCACTATGGTGAACCCACATATGGTAGTCATGCTTCAACGGTGAGGAAAAGTGAAGGTATTGTTGTTGCATTTTCATCGACTTATTGCGCCTTTTCATGCCCAACAGCTTTGTGAGTCCATGTCACCATATAATGCACACCTGACATGCAGGTTAACACAAAGGCCAACCACATCACCAAGCTTACCCATATACCTTCAATGGGTGTTGCCATATCCAGCAAAAGTAAGGCAACATAAAAAATTTGCATACATGTGGTTGCTTTGGATATTAAACTTGGCTCCATGGTGAGTTGACGTGTCACAATTTCATAAGCAATCGCCCCAAAAATAATAATTGCATCACGAAAAATCACGGCTAAAAAAATAAACAGTGGCACCTTGCCCACAACAAACAAGCTCACAAACAAGCTGACCAATAAAATTTTGTCTGCCAAAGGATCAAGGTAAGCACCGACAGTGGTTCGTTGATTGAAATACCGTGCAATCGCACCATCCAACATATCTGTCACACCCGCAATCACCATCAATATCACAGCCAACCAAGGCTGATGGGTTAACACCATGTACACAATCACAGGTGTCATCAAAATACGCATCAGTGTTAATATATTGGGAACACTTAACACATGTTGATTCATTATTGTGCCAACCAGCCTTCCAGCCCCATGCTGGCTGTCATACCATGCTGTAAAAACCAAGTTTCAAGCCAAAGTTCGGGGGCTTTCTTCACCACCATTAAGTAGGTTTGACTGTTGGGTTCAAGCAATAAGGGGGTGATGGATGCCACCCAGGTATCTGATTGTAGCGCCGTTTCCAATAAAATTTGGTTGGCCAATGATGCCTGACCTTCAACATGTAAATGAAATGTCTGGGTTTCAATGGCGGCAGGCTCAATATTTTGAGAGGAAGCAGCGACTGCTTGAACCACATATTGATTACGAACATGCAATAATAACCGTTGTAAACTGGCTTTAAGCTGTTGCATCGCATCCACACCTTGCGCCCAACGATTTTGATCACGTTGTGTGGTCTGCCCTTGTTGAACAGCTGAAATATAAAATTGCACATCGTTCAACCATTGCACATTCAGCGCCAATAAAGGACCATGATCGCTGCGTTGAATGCCCCATGTTTGGCTGAGTTCATTCAAATATATTTGCAGTTCGCTTTCCATACGGGTGTTATGGTGCCCCAAAGCATTCAATATATCCAAGGTCATATAAAAACTTGGCAAAGGACGAATATAGACAATGGAGCGTGCATCCAAAGCTTGCCACACACGTTGTTCATTAAAGGTAATGCTACTCGTCAAACCATGCGGACGAATACTTTTTAAAAAAGACATCGCTTGCAAGCCATGCAAATCGGCTTGTTCAGATTGTGGAATAATTCGTTGCCACAACTGTGGTAAAGCCTGCTGAACTTGAGCGGAAATACTCGGCGAAACGCCAGCATCTTCAAAGCTTAGTTCAATTTGAAAGCGCATGTCTTCTGCCTGTACAACATTCACCCAAGTTAGCATAAGCCATGCAATCACCAGTCGCATCATCACAGGCATATTATTTTACAACCCGCAAATGTGGCACTTTGGTTGGACGAGTCTGAATGTCATCTATTTTTGAGACCATGCTGATGTCATGGCTTACTGTCTCTTCAATACCCAAGTCCACAGTTTCCGATGCCGTTGCATCTTCAGATCCATTTTGTGCCAACAATGCAGAACGAATGACTTCAGGCACAGCATCTTCCCAAATTAAACCACTTTCCAAATCACCATCGGGTTCATAAGCACCCCAAATACATTGCAAAGGAATGAAACAATCATGCGCTTTTCCAGAAAAAGACAAGACCGATGAAACACCAGTGTCGCGAATATAAATGGGTTGGCGCATGCGCACATTCAGTGCCAAACGTAAGGCCGGGTCGCCCTTTAAATATTCCGGTACATCCACAGTATCCGCAGTGCCATCCACCACAATATAAATACGCCCCGAACTTTGAAAGTAATCATTTAACTGTTTGGCTTTGGCTTTTTGCTTAAAATCAATGCTCATGGGATACCTCACGACGTTGTTTGACAGCAACAGAGAGTTGATCCAATAGTGTCACTGTATCATCCCAAGCAATGCAAGCATCCGTAATGCTCACGCCGGGCTTGAGTGTTTCACCCTCCACCACATTTTGACGACCTGCATGCAAGTGGCTTTCAATCATCACACCCATAATTTTATGGTTGCCTTGTGCCATTTGCTGACAAACATCCGCGCCTACAATCATTTGACGTTCATGCTGTTTCAAACTGTTGGCGTGGCTAAAATCAATCATAATACCCGCATCAATCTTCGCGGCATTCAGTTGCATGATGACATTGCCCACATCTTTTGCACCATAATTCGGCTCTTTCCCACCACGTAAGATAATATGACAATCTTTATTGCCTGCCGTGGTAAAAATTGCCGAACGCCCTTCTTTGGTCAGTGATAAAAAATGATGCGGTTTGGCTGCTGCTTGAATCGCATCAATGGCAATGCGGAAGCCACCTTCGGTGCTATTTTTAAAACCAATCGGACAAGACAAGCCCGATGACAGTTCACGATGACCTTGGCTTTCTGTGGTACGCGCACCAATCGCGCCCCAGCTCACCAAATCAGCAAAGTATTGCGGGGTAATCAAGTCCAGAAATTCTGTTGCAGCGGGGATGCCTAGGTTATTGATGGCTAACAATAATTTCCGACCGATGCGAATACCCTGATTGATTTCAAAACTATCATCCAAATGTGGGTCATTGATTAAACCCTTCCAGCCCACTGTCGTGCGTGGTTTTTCAAAATAAACCCGCATGACCAATTTTAATGTGTCCGCATATTTCTCTTTGATCTCGGCCAAATGCTTGGCATACACCAATGCTTCATCGGGGTTATGAATCGAACAAGGTCCCACCACGACCAGTAAACGATCATCATCGCCACGAATAATATGATGAATATCTTTGCGTGCTTCAACAATCACCTGTTCAGCCATTGGGCTGACAGGGTGTTCTGCATGAACAAGTTCAGGTGAGACCACTTCTTTGATTCCGACAATGCGTTGATCATCTGTAGGGTGTTGAGATAACATGTGTTTAAGACCTCTATTTTAGGTTCTGCGCATGATGCCATAAAAAAGGTCTGTTTTTTAGCAAAAAAGTACGAAGTGGTTCGATAAGCCGGGTTCTGTTCTGTGTTTTATACAAAACAGCAGCGATCATCATTCATCTGGATGCACCATTGCTGGGCATCTCAAGCAGTCTACCCGAAGACACGCGCGAACCACGCTTAACGACTCCCTATTTGACCTTGCTGCGGATGGGGTTTACCGATGCCTTCGTTCGTCGCCGCCCGAAGCGGTGCGCTCTTACCGCACCCTTTCACCCTGACCGATGGATGTATAAAATACATGCAAAGGCGGTCTCATCTCTGTGGCACTTTCCTAGGGTTTCCCCCACTGGATGTTATCCAGCATCCTGTTCTATGCAGCCCGGACTTTCCTCGATGTACATACTGTACACCGCGATGACCTGAACCACTCCGCGTCGGCACGATAGAGCTTGCCAACGACTTGTCACTTGAATTCACGCATATAGTGATTCAAGTATTAAACCACCGTCATTCCAGAGTGCTTGTGTCTGGAATCTATCAATAGACCCTCGACACAAGCATTCGAGGGTGACAGCAACATAATGTAGTATTCATACTTAAACGACTATAGCTTCAAAACTTCGTCCTAAAAACCATCATCACCACGATATTGTAATGCTTCTGCAATATGCGCACTGGATACGGATGTTTCGGCTGTCAAATCTGCAATGGTGCGGGCTACTTTTAAAATACGGTGATAAGCACGTGCAGATAAGGCAAAGCGAGTCATCGCCGCATGCAAAAGTTTTTGCCCATCAGTATCAGGTTTTGCGATGTCTTCCAAGACCCGAACAGATAACATCCCATTGCTCACGCCTTGCCCTTGCCGTTGATATTGAATGGCACGCGCAGCCAAGACACGTTTCGCAACTTCTTTGGAAGATTCACCTACGGGGCGTTGGGTGAGTTCATCTTGTTCCACTGGAGGCACATGGATACGCAAATCAAAACGATCCAACAAAGGCCCTGACATGCGTTCTCGATAGCGACGAACTTGTAAATCACTGCAACGACAAGCCTTGATCGGATGCCCTAAAAACCCGCATGGACATGGATTAAACGCAGCAATCAAAGAAAATCGAGCTGGAAAGGTTAGGGTTTCGGCGGCACGGGCAATATGCACCTCGCCTGTTTCCATGGGTTGGCGCAACACTTCCAAGGCTTGTCGCTTAAACTCGGGTAATTCATCCAAAAACAAAATTCCCATATGTGCCAATGATATTTCACCCGGTTTGGGGCGTGAACCACCCCCAATCAACGCCACACCCGATGATGTGTGATGCGGCGAACGAAAGGGTGGTATATCCGATAAGGGTGAGCGATTTTGATGATTGGCAATGGAATAAATACGCGCCACTTCCAAGCGTTGGGACATAGTTAAAGCGGGAATAATACTGGGTAAGCGTGCTGCCAACATACTTTTCCCGACACCTGGAGAGCCACTCATCAATAAGTTATGACCACCTGCAGCAGTAATTTCTAAGGCACGTTTGGCTTGTTGTTGCCCGCGAACATCTGCCAAATCCAAGTGATTTTTAAATGCTTCGGCATCATTGCTTAGAGATTCTAAAACATAAGGCTGCAAGCTGATATGCCCTATAAGATGCTGTGCCACACTTAACAAAGAATCCGCTGGCAAGATGTTTAAACCCGCCACCAATGCCGCTTCTTTGGCATTATCTTGCGGCACAATGACGGATGTAAAACCTTGTTGTTGCGCAAATAAGACCAAGGGCAATACGCCTGAAATAGGATTTAAGCGTCCATCCAATGCCAATTCGCCCAACATCATGGGCATAGCCATGTTATTTTCGTCACTCGGAATGATTTGCCCTGATGCCAACAACAAGCCCATCGCCACAGGTAAATCAAAATATGAGCCTTCTTTGCGCTGATCTGCTGGCGATAAATTGACTGTGATATGTGCTAAGGGAAACTCAAAGTTACTATTTAATAGTGCTGAACGCACCCGTTCTTTGGCTTCACGCACAGAGGCATCCGCTAAACCAACCATACTCCAACACGGTAAGCCTCGGGATAAATCCACTTCAACATCGACAGGATCCGCATCCAAACCTCGCAATGCGGCAGAAGGCAATCTTGCCAACATGGTTTATTCTGTTGTTTCTAATGCTTTGATGCGTGCTTCGAGTGCTTGCACACGCTCATTCAGGGCTTGCATATCATCGCGTGATTTTTTTAGCATCGCTTCTTGCACTTGCATACGTTCATCGGTGACCACATCAAATTGTTGCAGTGCTGTTTCAACAATCGAGCGCACTTGTGATTCCACTTCACTCTTAGCCCCAGCCAAAAGGCGCAAGCCACCTGCTATTTTTTCTGAAATATCATCCAAGACTTGATTTGATACCATGATTTACACTCCCATGCCCCATTGTTGGGCAATGTTATTGTTCACTTTTAAATGATCCAGCACACGCGACACCATAAAATCAATCAGCTCATCCATTGTTTTGGGGCGATGATAAAAACCCGGCATCGCAGGGATAATATCCACCCCCAAACGTGCCAACTTGAGCATATGTTCCAAATGAATCGCCGACAATGGTGTTTCACGCGGCATAAGAATCAACTGTTTGCGCTCTTTGAGCATGACATCGGCGGCACGTTCCAACAAATGATCCGACATGCCATGCGCAATGCTTGCCAATGTCCCCATCGAGCAAGGTGCAACCACCATTTGTTCAATACCGCTCGAACCTGATGCCGCAGGTGAGAACCAGTCCTGTGTGCCATAACTGCGTAAGCTATCCGCAGGGCAATGGATTGCATCTGCCAGTGCCTGTACTGTTTCTGCCTGATCGTCAGGTAAACAGACATCACACTCTTGTTTGAGAACCACACGCGCAGCATCGGATAACAACAGATGCACCATCACATCCGCTGTCACCAGTTGTTCAATCAAACGTAAACCATAGGCTGCGCCCGATGCACCTGTCATCCCGACAATAATTTGCCGTTTTTTTTGTTTGATATGTTGATTTTTCATCATTCATGACCCCATAATACTCTAACCACCATTTGAATCCCCCAATCGTCACCCTCGAGTGCTTGTGTCGAGGGTCTATAGTCATTCAAGTATAGAATTATCATTTCCATATTCCCCAGTCGTCACCCTCGAGTGCTTGTATCGAGGGTCTATCATTAGATTCCCGATAAAAGATTTCGGGAATGACGTGGTGATTTAATACTTGAATCACTATATGGATAGATTCCCGATAAAAGATTTTGGAAAGCACGGGGCAACTTAATACTTGAATCACTATAATCGCCTCATGTGCGTTTAAACCCTTACAAAAAACCTTGAATCATGGTTTGAACGGCTTCAAAGGCATCATCCAAATGATTTTTATGCTGACTGCTCAAGCAAATTTTTCCGCAAGGGTGATCCGCACACATCATCGGATATGATCCAATTTCCACATCATTGAACTGCTCTTGAATATCAGCCAGTGCGGATGCAAAATGGCTTTCAGCCATAGATACGTCGATTTCTTTGCGTATAAAAGGTCGCCCTCCAAACCGATCTAAGAATGAATCCAATTGTGATGCAAAAATACTGGGGACACCCGCCAATACATAAACATTGCGAATATGTGCGCCTGGCATCAACGAAGCCGAACATACAATAGGTTCGGATGTTTCAGGTAAACGCGCCATGCGCCGCCGCCCCGAATCCACATCTTGCCCAAACCGTTCATAAAGCTTTTGCATGGTTTCAGCGTGTTCTAAGAGGCGCACAGCAAAACAATCCGCCACTGCTTGCATGGTAATATCATCGTGGGTGGGACCGATGCCACCCGATGTAATGACAACATCATAATGATCGGATAAACGCTGTAGTGCCATCACAATATCATCATGCAGATCAGGAATAATGGCAACCTCACCCAGTTTACACCCTTGTTCAAAAAGATTTTTCGCAGCATACCAAGCATTGGCTTCACGAGTTCGCCCTGAAAGCACTTCATTGCCAATAATCAAAATTGCAGCGGTTTGATAGGGGGTGGGCATGTCAGACTCCTATGGGCAGCGGGATAAATGTTGGGCGACTAACTTGGGCTTATCTGCATCCAATAATGCACCGATAACAGCCACAGGATAGCCAGCCAGTTGCTCGCGATTATTTTCATCAATGCCGCCCAGTGCAATCACAGGAAGGCTTGTTGATGCTGCAAGTTGTTCAAAATTTTCAACGCCAAGTGGGTTTGCCTCGGGATGCGTTTGCGTGTGAAACACAGGTGATAAAAACACAAAATCTGCACCCCAATGTTCGGCTAGTTTTAGCTCTGCAAGATGATGACACGCGGTGGAAATGAGCATATCCGATGCATGAAACCATTGGCGAATTGCGGGGATTTCATCCATATTCATGCTCGATAGGTGAACCCCATCCGCACCAATGGCTTGGGCAATATCGGCTTGGCTATGCAAGATAAGCTTGGCTTGATAATCATCGGTCATGCTTCGGACACGCGATGAAAAAGAGAGTAAACGAGCCGAGTCCATATCTTTTTCACGCACCAATACTTGCTTTACGCCACCTTCTAAAGCTTGTTGAAGACAGGTGAAAAAAGCTTCCAAAGTATGAAAACGAGCGCTTTGCGTGATCAGTGTGAGTTGAGGTAAAGAAGTCACACGGGTTAAAATTCCTTGATAATCCACATCGGTGGATTGATACGTTGATAGCCACCGGGTAAACGCTGATTAAACTTACCATCACCATTGGAATCTTCCAAGTAATAGGGGGGTAAACCACCTGCGGGTTGAACCTTTATCAAATAAACATGCCCATGTTTGGAATATTCCGTGATTTTGGCTTTATCTTCACGGGTATATGAGCGAATTTCAGCATCACCCGAAGTGGCGCTGGGTGGTGCTAATTCTTTTTGAAGGTTGGTATCGCCTGAGTATTCCTCAGCATACAAGGAGGAAGATACCAGCAAGAATGTGAAAAGAAGTGAGGTCAGTGCGCGTATTTTCATTCCTCAACTATAGCCCAAAAGGTTTCGTTTTGTCTTCTCTTAATATGGTGCATCGATGATAAAGGTTTCAATAAAATTCATAATTCTCTCCAGCGCTTGCTGTGCCAGTGATTTTCTTTGGAGAAGTTTTGGCTTCACCATCATCGCACCAACGACATCATCCCGAAGGGGTATGATTTCAGTGAATAGATGTTGGTTAATAATTTTCTCAACTTTTTCAGGTGCCAGTTGTTCTTCCTTGCAGATTGTGGCCAATGCCTCCTGCCGTTCTTTGTTCCAAAACTCACCAAAAGCTTCAGGCACGGCATCACGATCTTTCACAGCAGGTAAGCTTTCAAGGATAAACCTCTCAATCAAGATTCTTGGCACTGGGTCAGTTGAGTTTGAAAGGGTTTAAATTCAGTTTTTTATATGTAATTTCTTGTGAAAATGCGCTTTTTCACAAGGATTAGTATTCATGATGTTACAAGAAATTAGATGCCCTCAATGCCATGCTTTAGA
>JAUZQO010000020.1 GCA_030950925.1 Mariprofundaceae bacterium | reverse complement strand
CTATCCCAAAATATTGGGTTGGGGCTAGACCTTAAACAAATCAATATCAAACGAAGCCATTATATCCCTCGCCAAGGTTTTAGGGATTATAATAGCACGCAAATTGCTGATCTATGGCTTTTCTACCATATCAACAAAGCTGCCAGTATTGTTTTTCGTGGCCATGCGAATACACATTATCTGCTTGGTGAAAGTCCTGCTGCATATAACCGCCGTATCAATCATAAATTCAAATATCCCTTTGGCTATTTGACGGCTGGCTTGGCTTGGGCG
Source organism: Mariprofundaceae bacterium (assembly GCA_030950925.1). Taxonomy (GTDB): domain Bacteria; phylum Pseudomonadota; class Zetaproteobacteria; order Mariprofundales; family Mariprofundaceae. Next base: position 6,994 of record JAUZQO010000020.1, on the reverse strand, counting down.
TTTTAACGGTTAAATCACTGCGGCATCTCGAAATATTTTATCGGGATCTAATGATATAGTGATTCAAGTATTAAACCACCGTCATTCCAGAGTGCTTGTGTCTGGAATCTATCAATAGACCCTCGACACAAGCATTCGAGGGTGACGGCAACATAATGTAGTATTCATACTTAAACGACTATAGACCCTCGATACACGCACGCGAGGGTGACGATTGGGTGATGTAGATGCCTGAATCACCTTACTTCTTTTTTTCGAGTTGTTCTAAAAGTTTTGATAAGGCTTCTTTCGTGGCATGTAAATCTTTGACAAGATCATCATGTTTGACAGGCTGCTCTAATTCTTTTAAACGCTCTTTTTTAGCCTCATCCAAATTATCAATGACCACGGCAATAAATAAATTGATGATGACGAATGTTCCAACGATGACAAAACTCACAAAGAACACCCAGCTATAAGGGTAAGCCGCCATGGCGGTGTACATCAAATCTGTCCAATCTTCGAGCGTGACAATGCGAAACAAGGTGAGCAAGGAAATGCCAAGGTTCCCCCAATGTTCTGGATCAATCTCATGAAAAAACTGTTGCCCTGCCACACCGTAAATATAAAAAACCACGCTCATCAACAACATGATATTGCCCATACCAGGTAAAGATCGAAGCAAGGTGTTGACGATAAGGCGCAATTCAGGCAAGGTGGAAATAAGCCGTAAGACACGAAGCAAACGTGCCATACGTGCCACCAAGGCAAGCTCACCCGTGGCAGGTAAAAGCGATAACACGACAATGCTAAAATCAAAGATATTCCAACCATCACCAAAATAATTTTTCCAGCGTGGTGCAACGGCGGTGATTTTTAACGCGGCTTCACAGACAAAAACTGAAATAATGATGTTGTTTGCCAAGTTCATCCATGCGCCGTAAGTGGTGGATAAGGATTCAGATGTTGCAATGCCAACCAAGACCCCATTGAGCAGAATCAATGAAATAATAAAACGTTCAAAGCCTTTCCATGCGACCAGTTGTTGAATTTTTTTTTGCATATCTCTCTCGTTATGATGGGTATTGTTGTTGAAAAGCCTGAATAAACCGATGAAGTTGATGGCTAGGTAAAGCATTGATGCCAGCAGCGGCTTTGCGCCCCCCCCCTGTTGGGAATTGCATACAAAGCTTATCTGCGCCTGTTTTATGGCTTAATGGCGCGCGCACACTGATGCGATAGGTGTTATCGGCAAGAGTGGTGAGTAATGCGTGGGCGCGATTGGGGTGTTGGCGGGCTAATAAATTGCCATAAACCCCTGAAACACGGCGTGTCCAAGGCTCATCGGGTAACATAAAGACCGCACTGGATGATGTTTCGATATGAATGTGAAGGTTTTCAGCCTGTTTTATATCATCGGCATAACCTTGAGCAAGGATTGGGTAAGCTGAAGATTGGGCAATGAAATCAAAGGGGTTTTCATAAGGGGTGATGGCTTGGTATAGCTGGGCAGGTGGAAAATAAAGATCATTTAATGATGTGCCATAACCATTGTAATTGATGAGTGTGCCAAGTTGTTGCAAGGCTTCGATTTGTGTTGGGTTGAGCTTGAGGGGCTTCGCTGCGGCTTCAGCGGCATCAAAAAGATTATCGCCAAAGGCTGCGGTGACGGCCCAAGGTAAATAAGCCCCTTTGAGTTCATGATTGACCAATAAACTGGTGCAAGTATTGGCATCGGTGTTGATATGCGCATTCAAGTTTGGAGATGTGGGAATATCACCTGAAAAATGATGATCGACATAATGAACTTGCGCCCCTTGCTCAAGTATATTCATCAGGGCATTGCGATTTTTATCCAAGGAAATATCTAAGACAGTCACAGTATCACCCGCTTGGGCGGCGGCTTGTTGAAGCAGGGAAACATCACGTTTTACACCTGTAATCAGTGTGCTTAGACGAGGCTGTGCCAAACGAAGTTGGTGAAGTGCGCAAATACCATCCGCATCGCCGTTAAATACATCAAAATATGTCATGAGCTTACCTGTAGCCTTGCGAAAATAGGGAAAGTTGGCGAGGAATGAAGAAAAAATCAAGAATGTACCCTCACCATTGACATCAAAGACCTGCCTTACAAGGATTTGCCTATGACAACACAAGCATTGTTAACAGAGTTATACGATATTCCCGAAGAAATCATGATGGAAAAAATTCAAACCTTAAAAGATGAATTGGGTTCGAAAGTCTTGATTCTTGGTCATCATTATCAACGTGAAGAAGTGTTTCATTTTGCGGATGTGTCCGGTGATTCGCTTAAACTTTCACAGCAAGCGGCGGCGGCGGATGCCGCCAATATTATCTTTTGTGGTGTGCATTTTATGGCAGAAACAGCGGATATTTTGACATCTGATGAACAGGCTGTGTTTTTGCCTGATTTGGCAGCGGGTTGTTCGATGGCGGATATGGCCAATGATGTGCAGGTCAATCAATGCTGGCAGGAGATATCCACTGTCTTGGATGCTGAAGTGAACGTTACCCCTGTGACCTATATTAATTCCACTGCGGCACTTAAATCTTTTTGTGGCGAACATGGTGGCATTGTGTGTACTTCATCCAACGCGCAAAAGGTTTTGACATGGTCTTGGGAAAAAAAGGAAAAAATTCTATTTTTCCCCGATCAACATTTGGGTGAAAATACAGCTTTAGCGATGGGTGTGCCTGAATCGGATATGATTCTTTGGGATCCTAATTTACCATTGGGTGGCAACAGTAAGAAAGCCATTGAACATGCACGGGTCATTCTCTGGAAAGGTTTTTGCTCAGTGCATCAACTTTTTAAACAAGAACATGCGGTCACGATGCGAAAGAATCATATTGATATTGAAATTCTCGCACACCCAGAATGTTCTCGGGAAGTCTGTGATACTGCGGATTTTGTAGGCTCGACCGAAGCGATTATTCAATATGTGCAAGCGGCCAAGGAAGGGCAAAAGTTTGCTATCGCCACAGAATTGAATTTGGTGAACCGTTTGCGTATGCAATACCCAGAAAAACCAGTTTGGTTTTTATCGCCGATGGTGTGCATGTGTTCGACGATGTTTCGCACGGACTTGCAACATTTGTATGCCACCCTTTTGGCGATTCGAGATGGGGATAGAAGCCATCAAATCATCGTGCCGCATGAGCATAAGGCATGGGCGAAAATATCCTTGGAAAGGATGTTAAACCTTGCTTAAACATCTATTGAAATTAGGACTGATGATATATGTGTCGATGGGCTCAGCATCTGCAACGACCATTGAGATTGTACGTCAGAATATTGATCAATTTAAGCTGCAATCAATCGCAGAATATGCCCCCATGACCTTGGCACGTGCCCAAGCGTATTTAGGGGCTGCGATGTTGGCGAAAGATAGCCATAACGCGGATGATTTGAATCAAGCTTTGCAGCGTTCGGAAATGACCTTGCATGAAGCTCAAGCCAGTGCGGCACGTTTTCAAAAAAGCTTCTCAGACTTACTGCTTCAACGTCAAAAATTGGAAAAAATGTTGGCTGTGTTACCCAAGCAGCCTGCCGCACATGAAGAAGCTTCACCATCATTGTTGATGGACGATGCCTTGTTTTCTTTTAAGAAGGTGGTTCGAGCATCTGAATTGGGGCATTTGAATGAGAGTCAAAATTTAGCTGAAGATACCAAGCAGCTTTTTATCAAGGTTGAAAAGGTCGCACTCCCACATTTAGAAAATGTGATTCAACGACTGTTATCCAAAGCTGCGATGAAAGGGGCAAAGCGTTATGCGCCTGTGACCTATGGCAAAGCCAAGGCGGGTCTAACTGCGCTGAAATCTTACTTGGATCAAAAGCCTGTGGGTTCGATCAAGCCCGAAGGCTTGGTGCAAATTTATACTTGGGCAGAGGAAGCATTGAGGATTGCCAAGCGTGTGAAAATTTGGCGATCTGATCGTGGTAGTTATGAAATGTTGGTGCTGCAAAATCAGAACTCACGCGCTCGTATTGCCAGAATATTACACCTCAATACAGGTATAGATTACAGCACCGAGGCCTTGGTTAAAGCCATCAAACAACTTGATGCACGCTTTAAAGAGCAGGTAGAAGCTGGAAATGCAGCATTGAGCGCATTAAAAAAACATGATGCTTTGGATAAGCAACAAGCCTTGGCTCAACTTCAAGCCAACTTACTGTTGGAAAAGAATACACAACTTGCGGATATGAAAGATGCGTTTCGAGCCAAATTGGAACGTGAGACCTTTGAAATCAAACGTCAAAAGCGTTTGCGTGCGCTTTTTCCTGAAAAGGGTGTGAATATTATTGTCAATCTTGATGGCTCTTTGCTGGTGCGTTTGAGTATATTGCAGTTTGCCTCGGGTCAAACAAAGCTGGATGCTAAATATTATGATTTATTGGAACGATTGAAGCGTGCGATGGCGCTTTATGGTGATCGAAATTTTCGTATTGAAGGGCATACCGATAGTTTGGGTGATGTGAAAGAAAATCAACAACTTTCGTTGCAACGTGCAGAATCAGTGCGTGATTTTTTGATTGCGGCGGGTGTGGATGCGACAAGTATCAAAGCATTGGGTTATGGTGAGGTTCGCCCGATTGCCAGTAATGAATTTGCGAAAGGGCGTGAAATGAATCGGCGGATTGATGTGGTGATTGAAGCACGAGGTGAATAGATGAAACAAGAATATATTGAAGAAAGTGAAGCCTTTTTGCAGGAAATGATTCGATCGATGCAGGATCATGCACCTTATAAACGGCGTATTCTGAAAGAAACGTTAAAACTATTGCGTGAAGAACATTCACAACGTGATTTAAAAATGATGGCGCGTTTGATGAAAGAGATGCGTCAGGGCTTGGGGATTTTTAGACCGTATCAAGCATGGCGCAAGGTGAGTGTGTTTGGCTCGGCCAGGATTTCCAAGGATGACCCCCGCTATCAACATACACGGGATTTTGCCAAAGCCATCAGTGATGAAGGCTTTATGGTCATTACAGGTGGTGGACCGGGTATGATGGAAGCTGCCAATGAAGGTGCAGGCTCGAAACGTTCGTTTGGCATCGGGATTCATTTGCCGATGGAGCAACATGCCAATGATGTGGTTTATGGCACGCCAAGACATTTTGATTGTCAGTATTTTTTTACACGAAAACTTTTTTTCTTGAAAGAAAGCGATGCTGTGGTGTTGACCCCTGGCGGTTTTGGTACCTTGGATGAAGGTTTTGAAACCTTAACCTTATTGCAAACGGGGCGGAATCCGCCCATGCCTGTGGTGCTTTTGGAAGCACCTGGTCAAGATTTTTGGGGACCCTTTATGCATTCATGGGTGCGTCGTCTCATCCATGATGGTTTGATTAGTCCAGAAGACTCATCATTGATGTTTCATACCGATTCGATTGAGGCTGCGACGGCGCATATTCGTGATTTTTATATCAACTATCACAGCTTTCGTTATGTCGATCACTGGGTGTTGTTGCGTTTGTTGAATCCATTGTCACAAAATTCACTTGAACATTTGAATGCAGAGTTCACCGATGTTTTATCGGAAGGCGTGATTGAACAGGTGTTTGAATGGCCGCATAAAGATGATGATTGTTATAAGCATTTGCCGCGTTTGCGGATGCAACTGGATCAACATCGCATGAATATGTTGCCGCAAATGATTCGTCGCATCAATGCGCTATATCAAATGCAAAGGGGAGCATGATGTCTGAACAAGAGAAAGAGTTTCGGTCTTATTCCTTATCGGATGAATGGGTTGGACATCTGGATACAGCATTGAAAAATATTTTTTTACGCCATGAAACACAGCGGGCTTATCCTGCAAACACGATGGATGAAGGTGTGTTATCGGATCAAGATAAGCAGCAATCAGCAGCATTGATGCGGGTGAATCATGCGGGTGAAATGGCAGCGCAAGCGTTGTATCAAGGTCAAAGCATGATGGCGCGTGATGTTTCGATTCATGATAAACTGCGTGTAGCGTCGGTTGAGGAGAGTGACCATTTAAATTGGTGTCGCAGCCGTTTGGATGAGCTGGGGGAGCAGCCATCCAAGCTAGATTTTTTTTGGTATGCAGGATCGTTTGTGATGGGGGTTGCCGCAGGCGCTGTGGGTGATCGTTGGAATTTGGGTTTTTTAGCAGAAACAGAACATCAAGTGGTGCACCACCTTGAAAGTCATTTGCAGGAACTACCTGCACAAGATGCACGTAGTCGTGCCATTGTGATGCAAATGCGAGATGATGAACAAGGTCATGCAGACTTGGCAGAGCATTTGGGCGCAGCCGTGTTGCCCAAGTCCATCAAAGGTTTGATGAAGCTTACATCCAAAGTGATGACAACATTAGCAAAGCGGGTGTGATGATGGATTCAAAGCAAACCTTGATTCATATTGTGTTGTTTGAACCCGAGATCCCACCCAATACAGGTAATATTGCTCGCTTGTGTGCATGTACAGGCTGCCAACTTCATTTGATACACCCTTTGGGCTTTGAACTGTCAAATAAACAATTACGCCGAGCGGGTTTGGATTATTGGCAGTGGTTGGATGTGCAAGAATATACGGACTGGAAGCATCTGCGTGAAACCTTGAAAGGGGAAAGACAGTGGTATGCTTTGAGCACCAAAGCCACTGAAGGTATTTGGGATGCCAGCTTTCAACAGGGTGATGTGCTTGTTTTTGGCCCTGAATCACGTGGTTTACCCGATGATATTTTGGCAGATTTAAATATGATTAAGATTCCCATGCGTGATGATGCACCTGTGCGCTCCTTGAATCTTTCCTCTGCGTGTTCGATTGTGACATATGAAGCGCTGCGACAGTGCAATGTACTTGATAAGCATTCATGTATGAGGCACTGGGTCAGTTGAGTTTGATATGATTTATGGGTGAGGTGTTGATAGCACCTGCATTCTAAACATCTGAGCGATAGAAAATGATTTTTCGACGATCCCTAAAGCTACAGCGGGCACTTTTTTGGTTGTAAAGTGCTT
>JAUZQO010000002.1 GCA_030950925.1 Mariprofundaceae bacterium | reverse complement strand
GGTAAAACGACACTGGTGGATGAATTACTGAAACAATCGGGAACATTTGATGATGTTCGTGAAGATCAAGGCACCTGTGTCATGGATTCCAACGCCATTGAAAAAGAGCGTGGCATCACCATTCTCGCTAAAAACACCGCCATTGATTATGGTGATTACCATATCAATATTGTTGACACTCCTGGTCATGCGGATTTCGGCGGCGAAGTGGAACGTGTCTTAAACATGGTCGATGGTGTGGTTTTATTGGTCGATGCGGCTGAAGGACCTATGCCTCAAACTCGTTTTGTAACTTCTAAAGCCTTGGCTTTGGGTTTAAAACCAATTGTTGTGATCAATAAAATTGACCGTACTGGCTCTGATCCTGATGGCGTTGTGGACAAAACCTTTGATTTATTTGCTGCTTTGGGTGCAACTGATGATCAACTTGATTTTCCTGTGGTTTTTGCATCCGCTAAAAATGGTTATGCCATGTTGGACCACACCGAAGAATCCGACAATATGACGTGCTTGTTTGACACCATTCTTGAACATGTTGAAGCACCATCGGGCGATCCTGATGCACCGTTGCAAATGCTTGCCACCACCTTAGATTGGGATGAATATATCGGACGCATCGTGATTGGTCGCATTGCCAATGGTCGCGTGAAGATGGGTCAAGAAGTCACCGTGATTCATGCAGACAGCACCACTGAAAACTTTAAAGTCACCAAGCTCTTGGGCTTTCAAGGTTTAGAGCGCATTGAAGTATCAGAAGCTGAATGTGGTGATTTGGTTGCCGTTGCGGGTCTCGAAAACATCAATATTGGTGAGACCATGGCCGATAAAGCCAAACCCATAGCTTTGCCCGTCATTCATGTGGATGAGCCAACCTTGAGCATGGAATTGCATGTCAACAACTCACCCCTTGCAGGTACTGAAGGCAAGTTTGTCACCACGCGTCAAATTCGTGAACGTTTGTTTAAAGAAGTGCGTACCAATGTTGCCATGAAGGTCGAAGAAACGGACTCGGCTGATATTTATAAGATTTCAGGTCGTGGCGAACTTCAAATTGGTATTTTACTTGAAAACATGCGCCGTGAAGGCTTTGAAATGGCCGTTTCTCGCCCCACTGTGATTGTTCGGATCATTGATGGCGTGAAAAAAGAACCGTATGAAAGTGTCACAATTGATGTTCAATCTGAATACCAAGGCACAGTGATTGAAAAAATGGGCATCCGTGGTGCAGAAATGACCAGCATGGAAACGACCAATGATGGCATGACGCGTATTGAATTTATCGCGCCAACCCGTGGTTTGATTGGTTATACATCTGAATTCATGACCGACACACGCGGTACAGGTGTCATGAACCATGTCTTTCATGAATATGGAAATTATGTAGGCGCACTTCCTGGTCGTCAAAATGGTGTTCTTGTTTCCATGTGCAATGGTGAAACCGTTTCTTTTGGTATGTGGAAAATTCAAGAACGTGGTAAATTGTTCTTCGGCGCGAATGTTAAAGTATATGAAGGCATGATTATTGGTATTCATAGCCGTGATAACGATTTGGTTGTCAACGCAACGCGTGAGAAAAAGCTGACCAATGTTCGTTCATCAGGTACGGATGAAGCGGTCAACTTGATTCCACCGATGACATTATCCTTGGAACGCGCCATTGAATTTATTGCTGATGATGAATTGGTTGAAATTACACCCAAAAGCATTCGTTTACGCAAACGTTTCCTAACGGAAACAGAACGCAAACGCAGTACACCAAAGAAAACAAAGTAAAGAAAGAAACGTCATGCTCGAATGCTTTTATCGAGCATCTATCCATAGACCCCCGACACAAGCACTCGGGGGGTGACGAAAGTAGTATGATCCACCATTAAAGCCGCAGCCAAACACTGCGGCTTTTTTTACACCTTAAACACCCACACTATCTGGCGATTCCAAACGAGCCGTTGCCACCGCAGCACCCAAACATCCCAACACCGCACCACCGAATAACAAAGGCAACAAAAGCCCCCATATATTCAAACTGACTGACGATGCTTCTAACCATGAAGACATTCCCCATACCCAAGGCCACAACAAGCCCCAAGCCAACAATCCTGCTGCTGCCCCCAAAGCTGATCCTTCTAGCAAAAAAGGCATACGTACAAACCATTCTTTTGCGCCCATCAAACGCATCAAATGAATTTCATCAGCGCGTGCCAAAAGAATCATACGCAAAGTATTGGAAACAATCAGTGCCATCGCCAAACCCAATAAAAGCGTCACAAACCAAGCCAAATACTCCGCTTGATCCAGCACATCCCTCATCCCAAGCAAACGCACCTCATCTTCATTGATACTGGCTCCGACTCTTTGAGCTGTTTCGCGCACATCACCCACAACAAACAATTCAGCTTCACTATGTTGTAAAGATAAGACCAAGGTTTCAGGTAAATGTTTGGCCATCAATGCAACATCACCCACCCCCTTTCCCAACCACTGTTGCATCCAATTCGCAGCCTCATCATGGGATACCGAGACCACAGTCACAACACCTGATATATTCTGCAAATCACTTTTCAATCGCCCTAATTTATGATTGGATTCCTGTGGTAAATACACATGCAAGACCATGTTTTTTTGCCATGACCCGACCCAATCACCCGTCGCCTGTAAGCCCATCCACACCGAACCCAATGCCCAAAGTGCGACAGCTACAATGATTAAAGCAAGATATTGATGAATACCCATGGGCGGCATATTCCAACCACCGGGTAAATGAATACGGACACCTTCAGGCTGCATAACTATCTCCGACCAATGCGCCTGCATGCAGTTGCACCACCCGCCCTGGATGTGAGTTTAATAAATGTAAATCATGTGTTGCCATAATCACTGTCATACCCAATTGATTCAAACCCATCAATAAATCCAAGACGTGCCGTGCTGTTTCTTCATCCAAATGACCTGTTGGTTCATCAGCCAATACCACGGGTGGCGTTGCCATCATCGCACGTGCAATGGCAATACGCTGCTGTTCTCCACCCGATAAAGCTTCAGGATACGACCATAAACGATCACCCAAACGCACATAATCCAATACCTTCTGCACCCTTGGAATCAAACGTTTTTTATCCCAACCTTGAATATGCAATGGCAAGGCTACATTTTCAAACACCGTACGTGAAAAAAGCAAGCGATGATCTTGGAAGCAAATCCCCGTACGGCGACGCAAGCTGCGCACATCATCTTCACTGGCATCACGCATATCCCAATTTTGAACATGTAATTTTCCTGATGAGGGGCGCAAACCACCATAAAACATCCGTAAAAGTGATGATTTACCCGCACCACTTTCACCCGTTAAATAAACAAATTGCCCTTGTTCAATCGTTAAGTTGATACCTGAAAGAGCAACTTTCCCTGTTGGGTAACGAAGCATAAGCTGCTTCATAGCCATCATTGTTTTACGTTCTACCATACCTTAACCCCTTCCCCATAAGTTACACACCTCATTTAACCGACAAGCTACTGACAATCAGCTTCAAAAACTTCATCATCGCCGCCATGCATGTCACCTGCCCTCAATGCCACGCAACGTACGAACTTAAGCAAGATGTCCATCATGCTTTGCTCGTCTGTCACCGTTGCCAAACCGAATTCACCACCAATGACATGCCCACACCTCATACACCCATACATGAAAATACCACGCCTCCACCCCTAAATCCCATGCACCCAGCCCCCCAGCGTAAAAAGGCACGCATGTGGCCTTGGCTCACAGTTGTTTTACTCATCATCACAGGTTTCGGTATTCAATACAATCAAGACATCTGGTTACAACAAGCATGGGTTAGAAGTATTCTCGCCCAACTTCATTATCCGCTCCATACACAAGCCAATGATTGGTTGATTCTACGCAATCAAAGTCACCGCCAATGGATGACCCGTCAAAATGGCAGTAAAATATTGATTCTCACGGGTAGCATCCAAAATCGCCTTGATGCCCCCCAATTGCCACCACAACTCATCGTTCAGTTTTACGATGCACCCAACACATCACCCACACAAAGCAGCACCTTGTCCATCACCATGCCTCCCAGTTTACCGCAAATTCGACATGCACCTTACATTGCACCTGACATTGATCTCACGCCCATTTCAGCGCATGGGCAACGTGATTTCACCTTTGTTTTTGAACATGTTCCTGAACAAAGTCGTGAAATATCAATCGAGGTCAGTCTCCAATAAGACCACAGCTTGTGCTGCGATGCCTTCTCCACGACCTGTAAAGCCAAGCTTTTCTGTCGTCGTAGCCTTAATATTGCATACGCCCACATCCACCGACAACAACCCTGCCAAACATGCACGCATCTCAGGAATATAACTTGCTAATTTGGGATTTTGGGCAATCACAGTGGCATCAAGGTTGCCCACCTTCCAACCCAAATCATGCAAGGTTTTCATCACCTGCGACAATAATTTTCGACTATCTATGCCTTTGTATTGCTGATCATTATCAGGAAAATGATGACCAATATCCCCCAAACCAGCCGCGCCCAAAAGCGCATCACACACCGCATGAATCAACACATCAGCATCCGAATGCCCTGCCAAACCCAAGTGATAATTCACTTCGATGCCGCCCAGCATGAGTTTACGATGTTCGGCAAACGCATGCACATCAAAACCTTGTCCAATTCTGACAGTCATACTTTCGCCTCCAAAAAATCTTGCATCCATTGTAAATCATGTTGCGTGGTAATTTTTCGATTGTTCATATCACCTTGCGAGACATAAACAGGAAACCCTGCAGCCTCCAATACTGACGCATCATCGGTATGAAGATGTAAACGATCCGATTCCTTCGCCAAAGCTGCTTGAAACCAATCCAAACGCGCCACTTGTGGCGTTTGTACAGCACGCAAACAAGCACGATGGGGCGTTTCAAGGACTTTTCCACACCCATCGACTCGCTTGATGGTGTCATGCACCGCAATCGCAGGAATCGCTGCGCCATATTCAAACGCCACATCCAATACGTCTTTCAATACAGCTTGGGAGGTCATGGGGCGCGCAGCATCATGCACTGCCACCATATCCACATTAGCAGGCAAGGCAGCCAAGCCTCGTTGCATCGAAATGGAACGTTCCACCCCACCTTCTACAGCATCCAATATCTGAAAAGAGAAATTCTTCCCTGCCATAATATTGGCAAATATCGCATCTCCGGCCGCAATCACGGGTTGCACCATGGCAATGCGAGGTTCTTGTTCTAAGCTTCTTAGTGTATGCAAAAGAATCGCTTGCCCTGCCACTTGCACATATTGTTTGGGTATATCACCACCAAAACGTTGGCCACTCCCTGCTGCCAACAACAACACCGCAACACTCATATATCCAAACCTTGAACAGGCTTCATCAGTGTGGGTATATCACGCATCATCGCATGTTGAATCACCGATACATGGCGAGGCAGTTTCCCCAAACACAGCAACACGCACAATACCAAACCATCCCAAGCTTCAAATCGCCATGCCAACATTTTCAGACGTTGATTGGAGGATGATAAACACACCGATGATAAGCCCTGCATCTCGCTCACTACACCCATTTTATAAGACATGTCCAAATATTCAGGCAATAAAAGCAAGCAACGATCCGCAATAAATTCACCTGCATTTTCGAGTATTTGCCCCTTAGATGTCACCACCGCACATGCCTGAAAATCATATTTTCGACAACATTCAGCAAGATATGCATCCAAACCATCCAACTTAATCTTTGCATCCACGCGCTATGTCCTCGCTTTGGCTTTTTCAGCAATGGCTTTAAAAATAGCCATCGCATCTTCGACTTCTTCCTTGGCAGCCGCAGAATCAGAAGATTTATCCACCCAACTCAATACAGATGGATCGGGTTCATCCAAAAACATTGACGGCCCTGTTTTTTCTTTGCTACCATAACGCATACGTACCCGCACATAGGCCAGTGTCAAACGATAACGCGCGCGCGTCATCGCCACATACATCAAACGCCGTTCTTCTTCCAAACGATTTTCATCCACTGCATTTTTATGCGGAAATAAACCATCCTCCACACCCACAATATAGACATGATCAAATTCCAAACCCTTGGCAGCATGGACTGTCATCAAACGGACTTGCCCTTCGGGTTCATCTTCCTCTTGATTGGAAGCCAAAAACACATGTTGCATAAAGCTTTCCAAATTCCCGCCCGCTTCAGTATGACGCATCCACCAACGGCGCAAGTCCATAATATTGCCCATACGGCGTTCGGCTTCATCCTCATCCGCCGCTTCTTTACGAATAATGTCTTCCAATCGCGTGCGCTCAAGCAGCGCATCAAAGGCATCATCAGGTTCGTTATGCAAAAACATATGTTCCACACCCGATACCATTTCAGCAAACTCACGCAAAGTATGGCTTAAACGGTGTTCCAACGCGTCATGTAAACAGGCTTCCAACAAGGAACATTCATTCGCCCAAGCAAACTCACCCAACAGTTCCAACGCTTTTGCACCCACACCACGGCGTGGGCGAGCGACAGCACGCATAAATGCCAAATCATCTTCGGGATTCGCCATCAAACGTAAATAAGCCAAAATATCTTGAATTTCTGCACGATCAAAAAAGGATAGCCCTCCACTGACATGATACGGCACACCCGCTTCACGCAATGCCATTTCCACAGGGCGTGATAAAAAAGATGCGCGGTACAGCACGCAAAAATCATCCCAACCCTTGGCTTCTGCCACGGCACGGCGTGCTTTAATATCAGAAGCCAATCGCTGCGCTTCATCTTCGGCATTGCCCGATTCCCAAACACGCACGGGTTTTCCTTGCCCCAAATTGGAACGCAACACCTTTCCCATACGCTCACTATTTTTGGCAATCAAGGTATTGGATGCTTGTAAAATAGACTGGGTGGAACGGTAATTTTCTTCCAAACGCACCACATGCAAGGTCGGGTAATCTTTATCCAATTCAAATAAATTTCGAACATCTGCACCCCGCCAGCCATAAATGGATTGGTCATCATCGCCCACCACAGTCAAATGCCCATCAGCAGGCATTAATAAACGGATCAAATCATACTGTACACGGCTAGAATCTTGATATTCATCCACCAAAAAATAACGGCAACGCATACGCCACAAGGCCTGCACATCCTTATGTTCGGATAGTAAACGAATGGGTAGAATCATCAAATCATCAAAATCCACCGCATTCATGCGTGTCAATAAAGCATCGTAACGTTCACGAATCACTGCCAAGGCATTGTCTTCCGCTTCCAACAAGCCACTTTTTAATAAGGAAATCCGTCCAATCAAACGATCCACTTGATCGCTATCCGAAGGAAGTTTCAAATCTGCCAACACCGAACGCAAGGCTGATTTTTGTTCTGAACCTGAAAAAATAGAGACATTGCTTTTACGCTCCAACAAGGGTGCATGTTCCCGCACCATCGCCAAGCCCAAGGCATGAAAGGTGCAAATTCGCAATGTTTTGGAGGCATCCCCCAAGCGTTTTTGCAAGCGTTCGCGCATTTCTTTGGCTGCTTTGTTGGTAAATGTCACGGCAGTAATGGCATCATGCGGTACATCACGCTCCACCAAGGCTGAAATACGCTCCGTAATCACCCGTGTTTTACCCGATCCCGCACCTGCCAACACCAACATCGGTCCACCACGGTAAAAGACTGCTTCATATTGTTCTTGATTAAGTTTAGATCCTGACATTGTCGCAGCATAAGCGAGGGCTTTCTTATCGCAAGTTAGGCATTATCTTGCAGTATTTTTTCACAATATTCATACCCAAGTGAGTTTTAATATGCCCCATTTCCCCCATCACATTTTTCGAGAATACGATATTCGCGGCATTGCAGGACAAGACATTGATGAAGCCTTTGCCTACCAATTGGGAAAAGCCTATACCACATTGTTACATCAGGATAAAAAGCAAGCGATTGCCATTGCCCATGATGCCAGGCTTTCTAGCCCTGTATTGCACCAAGCTGTGATTCAAGGCGTGAATGCCATGGGCTTTGATGTATTGGATTTGGGGATGCAACCTTCACCCTTGGCTTATTTTGCTGTATTTCACTGTCATGTGGCGGGATGCATTATCATCACTGCCAGTCATAACCCCAGTCCCTACAACGGTTTTAAGTTCATGGTGGGTAAAGAAAGCCTGCATGGGAAAAGCATTCAAGATCTTTATCAAACCATGCAACAAAACTTACTTGAGCCCCAACAACACGGCACATCCACTGCCTTGGACATTCAACCTTTGTATGAAAATTTTGTCAGTGAGAGTTGTCCTATTTCACGCCCACTCAAGGTTGTGATTGATGCTGGCAATGGCCCTTCGGGCATTGTGGCCGCACCGTTATTTCGAAAAATGGGGTGTGAAGTGACTGAACTTTATTGCCAACCCGATGGACACTTCCCCAATCACCACCCTGACCCCAGTGTGGAAGAAAATTTAGCAGACCTAAAAGCCAAGGTTATCGAAGAACATGCAGATCTGGGCATTGCCTTTGATGGCGATGGCGATCGCATTGGCGTGGTCGATGAACAGGGCCATATGATTTGGAATGACCTACTTTTACTCATTCTCGCCAAAGATTTACTTAAAAAGCACCCTGGAAGCACCATTATTTCTGAAATAAAGTCCTCCAATCGGCTTTATCATGCCGTTGAAGAAGCAGGTGGAACAGCCATCATGTGGCGAACAGGGCATTCACCGATTAAAGCCAAGATGAAAGAAACGGGAGCCAAGTTAGCAGGCGAAATGAGTGGACATATTTTTTATGCCGATCAATACGATGGTTTTGATGATGCCATTTATGCAGGCGTACGCTTGATGCAGATTATCGCTGAAAGCATGAAGAATCTATCGTATCAACTTCGTGATATTCCTCACACCGAAACAACGCCTGAAATTCGTATCCCCTGCGCTGACGAACGAAAATTCAAACTTGTCGAAGAAGCCAAAAATTACTTTAGAAACAAAGGTTACAACATCATTGATGTCGATGGCATGCGAATTCAAGATGATGAAAGTTGGGGGTTGCTGCGCGCATCCAATACCCAAGCCGCGCTTACCCTTCGCTTTGAAGCACCCAATACAGAGAAATTACGTGAAATCCAACAGCTCATCCAAGTTTGGCTCGATAAGCAAGGGAACATCACCTAACCGATGTTACTAAAAAGTAGCGTAAAGCCCCTTGCTTCAGCTATGGGGATATAAGCGATTGCATTAGTTTATATGAAGCTATATACTTCAACTATGTTCAAATCGAATAGAAATATTGTTTATTCCAACAAATATCATGTTGTTTGG
>JAUZQO010000019.1 GCA_030950925.1 Mariprofundaceae bacterium | reverse complement strand
CACTGGATGCTGCGCAACGCGACATCAAAGCCAAATCAGAAGCCTTACAAGCTGAACGCAACCGTGTTTCCAAGTCAATTGGTGAAAAAAAACGTGCGGGTGAAGATGTTTCCGATGTGATGAAGCAGATGGGCGAAGCTGCCAAAGCCGTGAAAGAACTCGATGTGCAAGCCAAAGAAGCCGAAGAAGCCTTCGCCTCTGCTTTGATGGAAATTCCCAATATTCCGCATGATTCTGTACCTGATGGTGCGGATGAAGCCAGCAATATTGAAATGCGCCGTTGGGGTAATCCACGTCAAGATGAAGTACCTCCGCATTGGGATATTGGTGAAGCCTTGGGTATTTTGGACTTTGATGCAGGTGTGAAATTGGCGGGTAGTCGCTTTTCGGTGATTCGTGGTGCGGGCGCACGTTTGGAACGTGGTTTGATGCAATTCATGTTGGATATGCACGTGGATCAACATGGCTATGAAGAGGTTTGGGTGCCTGCCATTGCCAATCGTAAAACACTGACTGGAACAGGGCAACTGCCCAAATTTGAAGATGATTTGTATCGCATTGAGGGTGAAGATGCCTTTTTGATTCCCACGGCTGAAGTACCTGTGACCAATCTTTATCAAGATGAAATTTTGGATATATCATCCCTACCGATTAAACATTGTGCTTACACCCCATGTTTCCGCCGTGAGGCTGGTTCAGCGGGGCGTGATACACGTGGCATGATTCGTCAACATCAATTTGATAAGGTGGAAATGGTTCAGTTGGTGCATCCCGATGATGCACTCACCACATTGGATGAGATTACAAGCCATGCGGCTGCGATTTTAGAAGCCTTGGAACTGCCTTACCGTGTGGTGGATTTGTGCGCGGGTGATATTGGTTTTTCTGCACAAAAAACATACGATCTTGAAGTTTGGCTGCCGAGTCAATCGTGTTACCGTGAAATTTCTTCATGTTCATCGTTTGGTCAGTTTCAAGGACGGCGGGCTGGCATTCGCTTTCGTACGGCATCAGGTAAGCCCGAAGCCGTGGCAACACTCAATGGTTCAGGTTTAGCCATCGGACGTACCTTGGTGGCCATTCTCGAGAATGGCTGGCAACGTGATGAAAATGGGCATGATGCTGTGGTGATTCCAAAAGTATTACGCCCTTATGTGGGTGGGCTGGAACGTATTGAAGCCCTATAAACCGTATGAATGAATATATCAAAATAGAAGCTTCTTGGAAATCGCCACTTGCTGCGGCTTTCAAGAAGTCTTCCATGCATGACTTGCGTGTTTTTTTAACCCAGCGAAAACAACAACGTGCGGTGGTCTATCCACCTACACCCGATTATTTTTCGGCATTGAATATAACCCCCTTTGAGCAAGTGAAAGTGGTTATTTTGGGGCAAGATCCTTACCACGGCGAAGGTCAAGCGCATGGTTTATGCTTTTCGGTTGCTCCCCATGTTCCTTTACCGCCTTCTTTACAAAACATTTTCAAAGAAATGCAGGATGATTTGAATCTACCCATGCCAGAACACGGCTGTTTAACCCATTGGGCCAAACAAGGTGTGTTGTTGTTGAACAGTGTATTGACGGTAGAAAAAGGTAAAGCAGGTGCGCATCAAGGTAAAGGTTGGGAAAATTTTACCGATGATGTGATTTCAGTCTTAAATGAACAAAAAGAGCATGTGGTGTTTATCTTATGGGGTGCTTATGCGCAAAAAAAAGCATCGTTTGTCGATGAGAGCAAGCATTTTGTCATCAAAGCACCGCATCCTTCACCGCTTTCTTCCTATAGGGGGTTTTTCGGGCAGCGTTATTTTTCTCACATCAATCATGATTTACAAGAACATGGGCTTGAGCCGATTGATTGGCAGTTACCAAATTTAGAAGAAGCCAAACAACAGTTTCAAGACATTGAGCGCATGAACCAACAGATATTACATGGCTGATATTCTTCTCACCACCTTAAATGCACGCTATGCTCATACTGCCATTGGTTTGCGTTATTTATTGGCAAACTTACATGAACTTCAAGCACAAAGTGACATCATGGAATTCACCATCAATGACCAAGTGCAAGACATCGCTGAACAATTGTTGGCAAGAAAGCCCCGTATCATTGGTTTGGGCGTGTATATTTGGAATGTTGTTGAAACGGCTGCATTGATTGAGACCTTGAAAAAAGTATCACCTGAAACCATGCTGATATTGGGTGGACCCGAAGTCAGTTATGCACCCATGCGTGTGAATATGGATGCTGCGGATGTGATCATTCAAGGTGAAGGTGAGTTGGCATTTTATGAAGTATGTCAAACCTTGTTGCAAGGGAATATGCCGAATGAACGCATCATTACAGCAGCTAGCGTGCCTTTGGATGATGTGGTTTTGCCTTATCGCTTTTATACGGATGAAGATGTGAAGCACCGTTATATGTATGTGGAAGCATCACGAGGTTGCCCATTTTCATGTGAATTTTGTTTGTCTTCGATGGATAATCGCGTGCGTAACTTGTTTATTGATAAGCTTTTAGAAGCATTTGAAGTGCTTTGGCAACGCGGTGCGCGAAGCTTTAAGTTTATTGACCGAACCTTTAACCTAAACCCACGTATTTCCAATCAAATCTTGGATTTTTTTCTTGCCAAAGATGCACCTTATTTCGCCCATTTTGAAGTCATTCCCGATCATTTCCCTGTGAGTATCAAGGAACGTATTGGGCAATTTCCGCCTGCATCTTTACAGCTTGAAATTGGTATTCAAACACTCAACCCTGAGGTGGCAGCAAGGGTGCATCGAAAACTCAACCTTGAAAAAATCAAAGAAAATATTGCCTATTTATCGCAAGAAACCCAAGCCCATATGCACCTTGATTTGATTGTGGGTTTACCCGGTGAGGATTTAGAAAGTTTTGGCAAAGGTTTGAATCAACTTTGTGACTTGACCGATGCAGAAATTCAAATTGGTATCTTGAAAAATCTTTCAGGCACAAGTTTATCACGGCACAATGAGTTATGGGGCATGGTTTATTCGGATGTGCCACCCTATGATATTTTAAAAAACAGTGTCTTATCCTTTGACGATATTCAAGCCATGAAACGCTTTGCACGATTTTGGAATTTGTATCGAAACAGTGGTAATTTTAAGACATCACTGGCTTACCTTTATCCTGATGGTGATGTATTTGAAGGATTTTTTGATTTTTCAGTATGGGTGTATGCACAAACCCAATCGACTTGGAAAATTGCCTTGGAGCGTTTAGCAAAACTCTTGTTTGATTATTTGACACAAGAAAAAAATATGGACGAAAAAGCTGTGGCACAAGCCTTATCGGATGATTTAATGAAGCTTGAAGGGCGCGTGTTGCCGAATTTCTTAAAACCCTTGGTGGCGTATGTGCCGAAGGTGAAACAGAAGCATAAAGTGGTCGGGCATAGCAAACGTCAGCAAAGGCATGTGATAACTTGATCCCATTCCCGAAACCTTATATCGGGAATCTCTATCCATAGACCCCCGACACAAGCACTCGGGGGGTGACGGGGTGTGCCACTCGGGGATGATGACTGGGTGATTGATCGTACAACGGTATTAAAAAAAATACCCCTTGAATTGAGATAAAGCTAACCCTATAGCTTTTTTCGTTGATATTTCACCTGATTAAAAGGGAGTTTTTATGTCCGTTGCTTTTTCCGCATTTCAAGCACTGCAAACACAAATGGAGAAAAAAATTATTGGACAGCAACACCTTGCCAACCGCTTATTGATTGCGGTATTGGCAGATGGTCATTTATTGGTGGAAGGCGCACCAGGTTTAGCCAAAACACGCGCCATTCATGTGTTAAGTGAAGCCATTGAAGGTGATTTTCATCGCGTGCAATTTACACCTGATTTATTGCCCTCCGATTTAACAGGTTTAGAAATTTACCGCCCACAAGATGGCAGTTTTCATTTTCAACAAGGGCCGTTGTTTCATCATTTGGTTTTGGCCGATGAAATCAATCGCGCACCCGCCAAAGTACAAGCTGCCTTGCTGGAAGCCATGGCAGAACGCCAAATCACAGTGGGGCAAAAAAGTTACCCTTTACCTGATTTATTTTTGGTCATGGCAACCCAAAATCCGATTGAACAAGAAGGCACATATCCTCTACCCGAAGCACAACTGGATCGCTTTTTGTTGCATATCACCATTGAAGCACCCGATGCCGAATCTGAACGTAAGATTTTACAGTTATCACGGCGAGAAGCAGGCATAGAAAAGCCTGAGGATGCACCCACACTGTTGACCCAAAAGCTCTTGATGCAAGCCAGACAAGATGTGTTGCATATCCATATGGCGGATGCCTTAGAGGATTATATCGTTCGTTTGATCATGGCAACACGCGCCAATCATACCCAACAAGGTGTGGTCACACATATTCAATATGGTGCAAGCCCGCGTGCCACCATTGCTTTGGATCGTTGCGCCCGCGCCCATGCTTGGTTGGCAGGGCGTGATTTTGTCAGCCCTGAAGATATTCAAAGCATCTTACCTGATGTATTGCGCCATCGTTTGATGCTCAATTATGAAGCTGAAGCCATGGGCTTGACAACGGATGATGTGATTCAGCAGTTGATGACGCAGGTGGCTGTGCCTTAATGTCGATGGTATCGTCGTCCATGATCACATCATTAGAGCTACCCCCATTGATTGCCTTGCAGCAACAAGTGAGTGCATTGGGAGTTCGCCGCAAACATATTCGCTCACCGCTCAATGGTGGCCATCTTTCACGCTTGCGTGGGCGCGGCATGGAATTTGAAGAAGTGCGTGCTTACCAAGCGGGTGATGAGCTAAGCAGCATAGATTGGAAAGTCACGGCGCGGACAGGTAAAGCGCACACCAAAATTTTCCGTGAAGAACGTGAACGCCCTGTATTGATGTGTTTGGATTATCGCAAAGCCATGTTTTTTGCCACACAAGGCGCGTTGAAGTCGGTCGTGGCAAGCAAAGCAGCAGCATTGTTGGCATGGCATGGTGTGGCACATGGTGATCGTTTGGGTGCTTATCTTTTTTCCGATGAGGAACATCAAGAGATTCGCCCGACACGGGGGCGTAAAGGCGTGCTGAAGTTCTTACACGCCTGCTGTCAGGCCAAAGCTTGGCAAGGGCAATATGAAGCTTCCAGATCGCCAAGTTTGCAAGCCATAACCCAACGTTTACGCTATATTCGTCAAACAGGCAGCTTAATTTATATCTTGAGTGATTTTCGTGGTTTGGATAATGTGAGTGTGGGTCATTTAGCCGTATTGGCACGGCATCATGATGTGGTGCTGGTGCATATTCATGATGTGATTGAAGCGAATTTCCCTGCTTCTGGCGCATTTCCAGTCTTTGATGGCAAACAATATTTCACCTGTTATGCCGATGCAGCGATGCAGCAGGCACTACAGGCACAATATCAGCAACGCATTGAATCGCTTGAGCAATTACAAAAGCAATATCGCATCCATCTGATTCATTTGCAAACGCATGAAGATGTGGCGCAAAGTATTCGTGAGAGGCTTTGGGCGATATGAGTAACGATGCACTGAAACAACTCAAAGATATTCACCTACCTGCGCCTGAAGCTTGGTGGCATGTACCTTGGGGCATCTGGTTGCTGTTGGGGGGCGTATGTTTGCTTATGTTGTTGGTGGTTTGGGCATGGCGACCATTAAAACAGCGTTATCAAGTAAAAAAATACAAACAAGCACGCCAAGATGTCATCAGGCAAGAAATTCAAGCGATTGAACAAACTTTTGAGAAAACAGGGGATGCCTTGGCAATGGTTTCGGCAGTGTCGATTTTATTGCGGCGGGTGAGCATCACGGTGTTTAAAGATGAACAGGTCGAAGGTTTGATTCAATCCCAATGGTTGGCATTTTTGGATCGTCAGTGGAAAAAAGAATGCCCCAAAGGTGGGTTTACAGCGGATCATATTGGCACATTGTTAAGCACAACCGCCTATCAAAAAACACTGGATGAGCATTCGCAGCAAGATGCAGAAGATTTATTGGATATAAGCAAGCGTTGGTTGCATGAGGTGGCGGATGTTTAATTTTGATATCCCTTGGATGCTTGCCTTACTTCCTTTGCCTTGGTTGGTCTATCGCTTTGCCAAACCCGTGAACAATACCCCACAATCAGGTATTTATGTGCCATTTGCGGATGATTTACGCTTGGCAGTGCATAGCCATGACACAGCAAAACCTACGCATAAAATTTGGATGATCGTGGCAACCATCGCTTGGATTTTATTGCTATTGGCTGCGGCACGCCCGCAATGGTTGGGTGACCCTGTGGATGTATCTCGCAGTGGTCGTGATGTGATGTTGGCGGTCGATTTATCGGGTAGTATGCAAATTCAAGATTTCACACAACAAGGTCGTCCCGTTGACCGACTCACCGTGACCAAGCAAGTCGCAGGTGATTTTATCAAACGACGTGTTGGGGATCGCATTGGTTTAATTTTGTTTGGCAGTCAAGCCTATTTACAAGCGCCGATGACCTTTGATCGCACGACGGTCCATCAACTCTTGCAAGAATCGGTGATTGGTTTAGCAGGCAAAAAAACCGCCATTGGTGATGCCATTGGCTTGGCAGTCAAACGCTTGAAAGATCAAAAAGATGTTGCCAAGTTGGTACTCATTTTATTGACCGATGGAGTCAATACAGCAGGGCAACTAACACCTGAAGAAGGGGTTGCGTTGGCGAAAGAAATTGGTTTAAAAATTCATACCATTGGCATTGGCGCATCATCGATTGAGGTGCAATCTTTTTTTGGCACACGCACCGTCAATCCTTCGGCAGATTTGGATGAAGCCATGTTAAAATCCATTGCCAAAGAAACAGGTGGGCAATATTTCCGCGCCCATAATGTGGATGAATTGAAAAAAGTGTATGCGGTGATTGACCAACTTGAACCTGTGAAAGGCAAGGCACAATCCTACCGCCCCATTCAATCCTTGTTTATATACCCTTTGGGTTTGGCGATGCTATTAGCTGGTTTATGTGTGGTGAGGCGACAACGATGGACATGATGCAACATATTTGGCTCAATTTTCATTTTTTACGACCATGGGCATGGTTGGCGTTGTTACCTTTGTTCGCCCTGCTTTATCAAATCAAGCAAGAAAAACAAGCATCGGGCGCATGGAAAAAAGTATGCTCCCCTGAATTACTATCTTATTTGCAAGTAGGCTCTAAATCTGTGAAAGGGCGAGCGTTACCCATGTGGATGGTGGCATGGGTGAGTTTGTGTTTGACCGTTGCCTTGGCAGGTCCTGTATGGAAAAAAATGCCACAACCCATCTATCAAAGTGATTCCGCTTTGGTGATTGCATTGGATTTATCCTTATCCATGGATGCGCAAGATATAAAACCCAGTCGTTTGATACGTGCCAAACAAAAATTAACCGATTTATTGCGTATGCATCGAGAAGGTCAAACAGCCTTGATTGTGTTTGCAGGTACAGCGCATGTGGTCACGCCTTTAACCACGGATGTCGCAACCATTCTTTCTCAGTTGCGTGAACTTTCGACCGATATGATGCCCAAACAAGGCGGAAACCTTGATGCCGCACTGCTCAAATCGATGGCATTGTTTAAACAAAGCAGCGTAGCACATGGTGTGGTATTGTTGATGACAGATTCCCATCAATATTCAGATCGCGTGGTCAAGAAATTGGTTCAAGCAGGGCATCGTTTGGATGTGATTGGCATCGGTACAGAAGAAGGCGCACCCATTGCCAAAGTGTCGGGAGGATTTCTGACCGACCGACAAGGTAATATCATTATGCCAACATTGGATGTCGCGAGTTTGCAACATATCTCAGCACTGGGGCATGGAAAATATCATGCCATCGACTTACAAGAGAATGATTTAAATCCTGTTTTAGCCCAATTAAAACCCTCTGCATGGCAAGGTGGGCAAGTTCTACAACAGAAACAAGTGTATGATATATGGTATGAGGAAGGGCCTTGGTTATTGCTACTGGTGATTCCTTTTGTATTGATGGGCTTTCGGCGTGGGGTTTTGGTGGTGGTGTTGGCAGCAGGTTTACATGCCTCACCTGTGCAAGCCGTTGAATGGGGAAGTATGTGGCAAACACCGCAATCAAAGGGCGAAACACTGATGCAGGAAAAAAAATATGCCCAAGCAGCCAAGCAGCTTGAACGCAGTGATTGGAAATTATCGGCACATTATAAACAAGGGGATTATGCGGCTGCCATCAAGGATTTTAAACACTTAAACAAACCCAGTACTGATGATATATACAACTATGGCAATGCTTTGGCACATACTGGAAAATTGGATGCAGCCATTGCCGCATACAACAAAGCATTGAAGATGAATCCTCAATTTGCCGATGCGAAAGCCAATAAAGCCTTGTTGGAGAGGTTAAAAAAGAAACAAAAACAGAAACATAAGAAAAAATCATCCAAGGATGGTAAAAAAGGAAAGCAAGGCGATAAAAAATCGGATCCATCATCCAAACATGATGCATCCAAACAAAAAGCTGACAAAAACTCAGACAATAAGCAAAAACAATCGCAGCAGGGCAAACCACAGGATAAAAAAACAGATCAACCCAAGCAAGCCAGTCAGTCTAAGCAGGCAGACAAGCATAAAGCTTCAAAACAACACCCTGCACCCCAGCAGCAAGACACAACCAAGAAAACTGCGAAACAAAATCAGCAGTCGCAACATGCACTGTCCAAGGATGACTTAAAGAAGTTAGAAAAGAAGCAGGCTTTTGAACAAACCATACGCCGTATTCCTGATGACCCTGGCGGCTTATTGCGCCGTAAATTTATGTATCAATATCAGCAGCAACATCAACAAAATGCTTCAAGTGAAGGAGACGTGGCATGGTAAAAAAATGGTATCTTGGACTCTGTGTTTTGTTCAGCATCTGCTTGCCGGAATGGGCATGGGCGGAATCTGCTACAGCATCATTGGATCGCGCCATCACATCCACACAAGAATCTGTGCAGCTCAGTATTCATGTGGATGGAAGTGCCGATCAAGATCCTGATTTTTCTCAACTCAAACAGGATTTTGAACTGTTATCACAAAGTCAAAATAGCAGCTACAATTTTATCAATGGACACATGAACCATAGCAAAGATTGGCGCATCACCTTGATGCCCAAACATGCAGGGGTATTGCCCATTCCAGCGATGTCTTTGGGTAATATGATGACCAACGCTTTGGTGTTGAAGGTGGTCGATGCTTCCACGCAAGTGCCGCAAGCCAAGCAGCAAGATATTTTTCTGACCATGACAAGCAGCTCTAAAGATAGTTATGTCCAAGCTCAAATTTTGGTGACGGTCAAATTATTTCGAGCGGTAAGTTTATCACAAGCGGAATTGAGTGAACCCGAAGCGAAACATGTGATGATGAAACGCTTGGGCAAAGATAAAAATTATGAAACCATGCTCAATCAGCGGCGTTATGTTGTTACGGAACGCCGCTATGCTGTATTTCCGCAACAAAGTGGTGATTTGCATATTCCAGCCGTGGTGATGCGGGGGCAAATCAACCAAGGCATGGGCATTTTTAATCAGACTGGGCGAGTCATACGGGTACGTTCCAAGGATGTGGATGTGATTGTCCATGCCATGCCGCGTGATTGGGATGTTCAACACCCTTGGTTGCCAGCCATATCGGTGAGCTTGCGTGAAATACCGAACGAAAGCCATGATTTGCATGTGGGTGAATCATTGACGCGCACCATTGAAATGCGAGTGCATGGCTTAACAGCGGAACAATTACCCCCATTGATGTCTCAAGACGTTGCCAAGGGTTGGAAACAATACCCTGATAAACCTGAACTCAAAACAGAAATGGATACAAATGGTGTGATGGGTATTCGCCGTGAAAAAATAGCCTTGATTCCCACACAAGCAGGCGATTTAACGCTGCCAGCCATTCGTGTGACATGGTGGAATACCAAAACGCATCAAGTGGAACATGCGGAAGTGTTGAAGCGAGTGATCACAGTGAAAGCCAATGCTCATACTCAACCCGTGCCGCAAACATCCATCCCCAAATCTCAACAATCTCAAGCAGCACCGCTTGCACCATCAACGTCTAAACCTTCTTCAAGCCTCGCTATACCTATGCATGATAGCCAAAGCAAAGTATGGCAAGGTATTAGTGCAGTCTTGGCAATGGGTTGGTTGCTCACTATTTTATGGATTTGGTATGGCAAGCAGCAAGCATCCAGCCTGAAAGAGCAAAACCAACGTGAACAAACACGCACGCTTAAATCCGCACGCAAAGCATTGCAGCGAGCTTGTCATACAAGTGATGCGCAGGCAGTGGCTCAACAACTGTTACATTGGGGTGAAGTAAGCTTGCAGCGTCATGATTTGAGGCATTTTAGCCAACTGAAAGACCAGTCCGATAGCTTGGATGAAGCCTTGGAGGATTTACAACGTTCGTTGTATCGTGAAAGCAATGAAACGGTTTGGGATGGGATGAAGGTGTGGAAAGCTGTTGAATGTTTGGATATACAAGAGCATAAACCGCAAGAAACACCCTTACCGCCCTTGCTATAAGAGCAGAAAAAAAAGGAGAGTCGAAGCTCTCCTTTTAGATAACATGGTTGATGTTATTTGTCTTCGTGTTGAATGCCTGCTTCAATCGGTACAAAGCCAGCTTTTTCAAGCAAAGGTTGGCAAACCATGGTGCCAT
>JAUZQO010000018.1 GCA_030950925.1 Mariprofundaceae bacterium | reverse complement strand
TGTCTAAAGCATGGCATTGAGGGCATCTAATTTCTTGTAACATCATGAATACTAATCCTTGTGAAAAAGCGCATTTTCACAAGAAATTACATATAAAAAACTGAATTTAAACCCTTTCAAACTCAACTGACCCAGTGCCAGGGTACGCTACAACCCATCAAAAATGCGGGCAAAAGCAATATCAACACACAAACCAAAATACTTCCTGACAAACCACCCTGTGCCATGCCAGAGCCTTGATAAATCAACCATTCCAAAGCTTGTTGATTCAAAGCAATCAATACACCATAAATACCAATACCTGCTTCAATTGCCCACAACCACCTCCATAAACGGTGTGCCAACAATGACCCTAAGCCAATGCCCAAAAGAAAGGTTATCAGTACAGATGCCGACACCACAAACTGATCGCCAATCATATTTCCCAAAATACGACCATAGAGTATTTCATAGGAAATACCTGCAAAGCCAGACAACAGCATCAATATGCTAAAATGTGGGGCTCATTGTTTTTTTCATAAGCTCTCCTTGGCTGATATCGTCATTCAGAAATGGATAACTATCATTCACACAAAAAAAAAATCCTTCGTTATTTCCGAGTTCTTTTATTAGAAACCTACTATTACTCCATATAGTCATTCAAGTATAGAACTATCATTTCTATATCCCCCAATCGTCACCCTCGAGTGCTTGTGTCGAGGGTCTATAGTCGTTTAAGTATGAATACTACATTATGTTGCTGTCACCCTCGAATGCTTGTGTCGAGGGTCTATTGATAGATTCCAGACACAAGCACTCTGGAATGACGGTGGTTTAATACTTGAATCACTATATCATTAGATTCGCGATAAAAGATTTCGGGAATGACGTGGTGATTTCATACTTGAATCACTCTATAGCCCATGTGGCAACTTCAGCAAAAAAATAGCGCCCCCAAGGAGCGCTATTTCTCAATTCAAGTTTAAAAGCTCAAATATTATGAATTACTGACCACGAATCTCACGGAATGCAGAACTTGAACCTGTAGCTCCTGCTCCTGCTCCTGCTCCTGCTCCTGCTCCTGTAGTAGCGCCAACACCCCATCCAGTTTTAGCTCTTGGCGTAGCGGGTACATAATAAGATGATCCACCATTAGGGCATGTGCATGAACCATATTGAGATTCATTGCTTCCTTCATTCTTTACAGCGTCATCCTCTCTTTGCTTTTCTGCATCCGCTGTGTCTTTTTCAGCATGAGCTTTTTTCTTTTCAGCATGAGCTGTTTTCTTTTCAGCATGAGCTTTTTTCTTTTTTGCAGCCGCTGTGTCTTTTTCAGCATGAGCTTTTTTCAGCTCTTTTTTAGAATGGTCTGATTTTTTTACATCTTTATAATGCTGATCTGCTTCTTCTGCATGTATATCGGCTTCTTTTGCATGCTTATCGGCTTCTTTTTCATGCTTATCAGCTTCTTCTGCATGTTTATCGGCTTTTTTTGCATGTTTATCGGCTTCTTTTTTCAAAACTTTTGCTGTTGGACAACTGCACACTGTGGGTGCAGCGCTAGCAGTAGTCTTATGATCTTCTGTAGCACTCTTATGATCGTCCGCCATTGCAGTCGAAATATTTACCATCATAAACATAGCAAACGCCGTTGCTAAAATTTTTTTAATACTCATATCTCTCTCCCATTCTCTATTCAATATATTAAACTAAAGCACCCTCTAGATTAGAGGCATATCTAACCTTAAACCCATAGAGAATGTCAAGGTGAAACATACACTAGCATCTATCATCAATCTGTGATACCCATCACAAACATTATCAAGCTCACTGTAAAACCGCCGCCTTCAGGTCGGGGAGGATGTCATTGAATCAACATACGAATCATTTTTCTAGATTCTCCATTCACATAACCAATCGCATAAACAGCCAAGTGTACACCACCCAAACCCGCGCTACCCGTTAGCCATTGTCTGCTTGCTTTATCACAAGCAATATCTGCGCTTGTATAAGTGTACACATCACAGTTTAATAAGCTGTAATAGGATGGAAGATTTTGATTCACCATTCTACCCCAAACATCTGGAATTGCTGGGGTTTTCCAAGCCGCTGAAATCATCGTATGCAAGGTACTTGATGCTAACTGACTCCCATATTTATCAACCAAAGGCGCAGCATAAGTATCCACAGGCGACAGTTTAAAATCCGAATAAGGATCACCTGCCGTCAACCAAACAATAGCACCATTGCATGGCACATCACCCACCGTACGACCGTTACATACATGTGTTGGTAATGCATGGTTATTTGCACCATTGGCGTAAGGAGACAGAGAGCTAACAACATTACCATACACATCAATATCCAAACGAATATAGCCCGATAAACGGGTATAAATATCATTAAACACAGGTGATGCTACCACATTAAAAGCAAGTGTTTGCCCACCACTTAAGCCCACAGGACGCGAATATAAATCCCTGTTGTCAAAATACTTCAACTGCCCATTAAGATTTAATGGCGGCAGTGCTATGCCATATATATCTGTAAGGTTTGTAGATACGGCATCAAGCTGACTTGGATTACCTTTATTCGCTGCCCATTCTCGACGATCACCTGCACTTGCCGCATTTAGCGTCACCACACCATAAGGATCGGATCTATTCATGGGGTCATAAGCATCCAATTCTGCATCATTTTGAATCGCCCAAGCCATATAATTCAATCCCGTTTCAGCATAGTAATAGGCTTGCGTGGATCGGGCTGCTGTTGCGCTGGTTTGCTGCGAAACCACCGTGCCATAATAGGTCGCAATCGATAACGTCGTTAACAGCAGCAACATCACCAATGATGTTGCCAAAACAAAACCTTTCTCGGAATCTTTTAAGCATGTTGCATTCATTATAAATTCCTTGGCCATATTTTAAACTCCAAACTTAAAGGCTTGGCAGAACCATCTTGACCTCGATATTGCGAGGTCAGTACAATTGTCCGCATGACCAGCATATTGGCGTTAACCACGGGTGTAACAGCCAGCCCCGTTACAGCCAACATATTGCGTAATAACTCTTGGCACTTTGTAGCATCATTGGGTCGGTTCCAACAAATATAAGGGGTTGGTTTGGTCACACTGACTGGACGAAGTTCAAAAGAACCATTGGCAGTCGCTGTGTTTGCAACTGTCGGTGCTAAACATGCTGTCGTCAAAGCCGTTGGTGAATCAAACGGTTGATAGACAAGCCTTGAGGCTGCTACATTCCAACAAATGGCTTTCGACCCTCTTAATTCAGACTGCATGATTTGAGAAGCAAGGTATACATCACCCATACCAGCCGTCTTATCACTTAACATGGTCGATGTGCGCGTTTGAGCAATAAATACAGACGACATCCCCGCTAAAATAACCATACCGATGACCAAGCTAATCAAAAGCTCCATCAGTGTAAAACCGCGATTTATTTGTACTTTTTTCATCACTAATACCTTGTTATATGTGTTAAATAAACATTGTAAGATTTTCCACTATGCTGCCATGAAACACTTGCTGTACGGACATCCACAGCTAACGACCCATTGATGACCGTGCCATATATATCCAAACCTTGCAGCATTGTACCCACTTTTACAGTAGTCGATCCCACTACAGCCACGCCTCCAGCATAACTTGGATGACTGGATGCCAAAGGCGCTGTGGCTGGTGTTTGACTCAACAATAAACTGAAGACCACAGGC
Source organism: Mariprofundaceae bacterium (assembly GCA_030950925.1). Classification (GTDB taxonomy): domain Bacteria; phylum Pseudomonadota; class Zetaproteobacteria; order Mariprofundales; family Mariprofundaceae. The sequence continues at coordinate 3,544 of JAUZQO010000018.1, read as the reverse complement.
ACACCATTGTTTGCTCGACAGTTTGCCAACGTCGTTCCAACAACCAAAATACCTGCCTGAACACCCGCAACACTACAATCAGGCGTGGGTGGCGTATTTGTATTTTGCCAACTTTCAATCAACTGTTCTGCCATATGAACCGCTGCAATTCTTTCTTGAGCAATCCCCTCAGTACGAATGGAAGAAGCAAAAAAAGTCCCTAAAGCCAACATACCCACGGATACAATCACCAATGTGACAAGGATCTCAATCAAGGTAAAACCGAATGTTTTTTTATTGTACATAAGCTCTACCTATCATATTTACAGTGATTTTTTTCTGATAACCATTGCGAGCCAGTGTAAAAGTACGGTTACGCACGACACTGCCTGAACTCTTGAAAATTAGGGTGCCTAGATTCGTCCATGTTAGAACAACATTGGGATAATCATTCACAAAATTCACCGTTTGCTGCGCACATTGCTTGCAAATACCCACATCATAGACAAAAGTATTGGCTGTAAAACTCATGGTAATATTGCGATTTTGTGCCACAGCTAAAACACGTGCCTGTTTTAACTTGGACATTAAAGTCTTTGTCGCATTATTCACGGCACTATGCGTGATCCAATCTTGAAAGGCTGGTACAGCAATCGCCCCAACAATCCCCATGATTGTCAGCACCACCATCAATTCAATGGTCGTAAAACCCTTTTTTGAACCCGACCGAAACACCATGCTTGCAGCTTGCAAAGCCTTTACCTTAGAGTCGGGCTTTATGCGTATTTTATTCATCATGCTCAAAACCATTACCTCGCTTACCCTTTTTGCAGTGATTTGCGTCACCATAGGTTATGTTTATTTTTCTAGCAACCTGCCCAACCTCACCAAGCTGTCTGACTATCAACCCAAACTTGCATCGCGTGTGTTTAATACCCAAGGCGATCTGCTGGCTGAATATGCCGATGAGCATCGCCTACTCACGCCCTTTGATGAGATCCCCAAACAGCTTATCCACGCATTTTTAGCAGCCGAAGATCAACAGTTTTACGAACACCCCGGCATCAACCCTGCCCGTATTCTATCCGCAGCATTGGCCAACATTCATGCAGGGCACAAAGTCCAAGGTGGCTCGACTATCACCCAGCAAGTGGCCAAAAACTTCTTACTTACATCCGAAAAAACGTATGTCCGCAAAATCAAAGAGATTATTCTTGCCTATCGTATCGAACAAGCATTTACCAAAGATGACATTCTTTACCTTTATTTGAATCAAATTTATTTGGGGCGTGGATCCTATGGGGTGGCATCCGCTGCTTGGCGTTATTTTGGTAAAACATTGGATGAATTGAACTTATCTGAATCTGCTATGTTGGCAGGTTTGCCCAAAGCCCCTGGAAAATATGCGCCCCATCTCAATATGAAGCGTGCCATCAAACGTCGTAATCTTGTTTTGTATTTAATGAAAAATAGCGGTCTGGCATCGCCTCAAGATGTTGATATTGCCATGCATGAAACGCTTCATGTTGCACCATTACCCAAAAATCACTTATTGGGTGCGTATGGCAATGAGATTTATCGCCAACTGGTCAGCCGTTTTGGTCTTAAGACCTTACGTCAACAAGGCTTAACCATTGTTGTGCCTTATGATGAAGCCACCGAACGCAAAGCCATTCAAGATGTTCGCAACGGTGTGCTTGATGTTGAACATCGTCAGTTCTATCGAACACCCAAACACCACCCTCATCAAGGTTGGGTGAAGATTCGTCAACAGTGGAAAGAAGCTGAAAAAAATATCACCTTACCTTTGGCAAAAGATCAAATTGTCCATGCATTGGTGGAAAAAATTCAAGCCAATGGGGATTTGAAGATTTTTGCACTGCAACAAGCATGGATCTTAAGCAAACCCAAGTGGCATTGGGCCAAAGCCAAAGATGGTGACTCTCATCCGCGCCATTGGATTGCGGGTGATGAAATCATCGTTCGCGGTGATGGCAAAGGCGGCATCCAACTTAGCCAGCAGCCTTCCATTGAATCTGCATTGTATGCCATTGATTTAAAACGCGGTACAGTTTTAGCTCGCGTCGGCGGTTTTGATTTTAAATTTAGTGGTTTTGATCGTGTTTCCGAAGCCAGACGGCAACCTGGTTCGGCATTTAAACCCTTACTGTACGCCACGGCTATGGAACATGGTTTTACCCCTGCATCCATTATTATGGATACACCGATTGTCTTTGGCGGCAGCAGTACGGATAATTTTTGGCGACCTGAAAATTATAAAAACAAATTTGCAGGACCTGTCACTTTACGTGATGCGCTTGAACATTCTCGCAACCTATCTGCTATCAAACTATTACAAGATGTCGGCATTCACACCTTTACCAGTAAGCTTCGTGATTTCCCCTTTGACCACGATTTCCCAGCTCAGTTGGCACTGGCATTGGGTGCCACAGAAGTCTCACCTGAACAACTGACCGAAGCTTATATTCCCTTGGCATCGGGCGGAAAATTATGGAAACCCGTGAGTATCCAACACGTTCAAGATCACAATGGTCATACTTTATTGCGTGAAGTCGCAGGGCATCGCTGCTTGGTATGTCATGTTGATCCCGTTTTATCCGCAGGTGAAGGCATGCATCCCGCCAAACAAATTCTTGATCCACAAAGTGCTTTCTTGACCACCAATATGCTCGAAGGCGTGATTCAACGCGGAACAGGGCGACGCGCACGTGTACTTCATCGCCCTGCTGCGGGAAAAACTGGCACCACCAATAAGCAAGTCGATGCTTGGTTTATCGGCTACACACCGCAAGTTTTGACAGGTGTTTGGACGGGTCGAGATACACCTACCCCAATGGGAAGGCATGAAACAGGCTCCCATGCAGCCTTGCCCACATGGGTTGCAGCCATGCAAGATTTTCATCAAGGTCGTAAAAAAGAATCGTTTCCTGTGCCTGATGGTATTGAATGGGTGATGATTAACCGTAAAAATGGCAAGCTTGCCAGCCCAAGCACCCAACACCCTTTTTTGGAATCCTTTCGCGAAGGCACTGCGCCCAAAGAGCTGGATGCTCAAACAACACCCACCGATTCAAGCAAGACTACTGACTTCTTTAACAGCGACCTATAACCATGCCTATGATGCAATTGAACCACCTCTACAAAGCCTTTGGCTCACAAATTTTACTGGATGATGTCAGTCTATCCATTGGGCGAGGCGTTCGCATCGGACTCATTGGGCGCAATGGTGAAGGAAAATCTACCCTGCTTAAAATCATGGCAGGTATCACTGACTTGGATAGTGGAAGCATTCATATCCGCAATGGGCATAAGGTCGCTTACCTTCCCCAAGACCCTCATTTTGAAGCGGGGCAAACCGTGTTTCATGTGGTTGCTGAAGGCTTGGGGCATATTGCCGAATCACTGGAAGCCTATCAAATCGCACTCAATGCTTTAGAATATGACCCTTCCGATGCCATGTTACAGACTGTAAGCGAGTTACAAGAAAAATTGGAACACGCCAACGCATGGCAATTACATGCGCGTATCGACATGGCTATATCCA
>JAUZQO010000017.1 GCA_030950925.1 Mariprofundaceae bacterium | reverse complement strand
GTCATTTCGCTTCCAGTTGCTCTCCACCCCACCTCGCGATGACGCAGTTACTTTCAGCTACGAGGTCTATGGCATACCTCGGTGTGGACTTAAACCACACTTATTGCGACCATTCACGAGCGCACTCACCCCCGAGTGCTTTTATCGAGGGTCTATGATTTTAAATCATTAGATTTCCGATACAAGATTTCGGAAATGACGAACAAGGAAAGGTGGCAAGCATGGCATTAGCGATGATTCAACGATGAGTAAAATATACCGTGATGGATTATTACTGTTGGCATATTGTGGCTTTATTTTCTTTTTATCCTCGCAATCCACGTTGATAGCTACCCCACTCGATTTTCCGAACAAAGATAAAGTGATGCACGCCTCTGCTTATGCCATATTGGGCTGGTTTGCATGGCGATTTTTCGGTCATCATGTTCAATTTTCTTGGCTTTTAGCCCTCATCAGTGTTCTTTTTGCTTCCATATATGGCATCAGTGATGAATTTCATCAATCCTTTGTGGTGGGGCGTGATGCGGATGTTTGGGATTGGGTCGCCGATACCACAGGTGCAAGTTTGATGGTGTGGGGCTTGTATCGATGCCAACTGAGGAAGGTTTAATATGCGTGTATCCAGTTTACCCAAAGATGTGGTTGCAGAAGATTCTTTGCAAGGCATACCACGCCAGCAAACCAATCCAACACGTTGGCAAGGCGAGCAGTGGCATGATTTTGTTCAGACCTTGCAAGATGCTGGCATCGATGTTCGTGAGAAACACTTTCAAACAGGTGTGTATGTTACCGATGCAGGGGGCTTGGCGCACGGCTTGCCAGATGGTGTGGTAATTGCAAAGTCTGCTGAACAAATTGCGAATTTAATGCGGTTGGCTCAACAATTTGAAGTACCCATTACCACACGCGGCGGCGGTTTAACCACTGAGGGTGAATCGGTGGCTTTTGGTGGTGTTTTACTGGATATGACAGGGATGAGTCGGATCATTGATGTGAATAGCGATGCACTCACCGTACGCACGCAAGCAGGTATTTTCTGGCATCATTTGGCGGAGCATTTGCGCCGTGATAACTTGGATTACCTGTCTGCACCGTTAAATTTAACCTCATCTGTGGGTGGAACGCTTGGTGTAGGTGGCATTGATGTGAATTCATCCAAGCATGGTTGCAGTGCCGACCAAGCACTATCGTTGCAAGTGGTCACACCCACGGGTGAGATTGTGGAATGTTCGGATGCTGAGAATAGCGGATTGTTTGAACGTGTTATTTTGGGTTATGGACAATTTGGCATTATCACGGAAGCTACCCTGAAAATCCGCCCTTATACCCCGTTGCGTATGCATTATTTTTATTATTCCTCATTGAAACCTTGTGTCGAAGATTTATTGATGCTGGATCAATCACAAAGCTGTGATTATACAGGCATGTTAACCATGATGGATTCGGCGATTACCTTATTGGTGGCGTTTGATAGTGAAGAAAGAGAAAACACGTTTATCGTGTATTATCAGGATCGTTTGTCGGGTTATGGCGAGCTAGGCTTTGCCCTGCGTTTGGCAGTCAATTTTTCTTGGCGACCTTGGAAGTGGAAAGAAGCCCTGTTTTTGTTGCAACGCAAGCGTGAATTATTTCCTGATTTAGAACCCAAACACCATATCCAAGATGGACAAATGTATGATCGGGCAGCGGTATTTTCCAAAGCTGTTTGGAAACATTGGGGAGATAGACACATGGTGATTCCTGATTTGGCCACCAATGTGGATAAAATTGTCGCAGTGGTGGAACGCGGTAATGCTGTGTGTCGCAAATATTTTCCTTATTATACACTCTATTGTGTGGGCATTCGCTTGCGTGATGAGCATCAAGCCCATTATGAATTATCCAGCATTCCATCTGATGCCAAGGGTTTTGCGTATGGCTGTGAGTTTGAACCGATGTACCATGGTCAAACCTATAGCCGTGATACCCTGCAATCATTCAAGAATGAGATTTATGATGTGGGTGTAGACCTAGAAACCAGTTATTACCGTTTTGGAGGTATGATGAAAGGCTATATTCGCCGTGCCTTGGGTGATGATGTGGTGGAAAAACATTTGCAGCTTAAAAAACAGGCAGACCCTGCGATGATTCTCAATCGGGATGTGATTTTTTGATGGGTATTCAACGTAAAACCTACACCGATTGTCAAGGCTGTTCGCTTTGTTTATTGCCCTGCCCGATGTGGCAGCAACACCGTGATGTGATGTTTAGTCCGCAAGGTATCGCCAAGGCCATGCAGTCGGGTGCAACTGCTACTGATGTACAAGAACAGGCTGCCAGTTGTATTCACTGTGGGGCATGTGATGTGATGTGTCCTGAAAATATTGCGTTGAGTTCTTGGCTTGAGGAGCTTTCAGAAGTGGCAGGGTCTGCTTTAAATCAAGTGGTAAAAGAACCAAAATTGAATGGTTTTGTGATAAGTTGTGATTCATGGGTGCAAGAAGGCATTCATGCGGATGATTTGTATATCATTGATGCCGCACCTTTTCATGCTGATTATAAACGCCGTGTTGAACATTACACATCGTTAAGGATAAAAACGGGGTGTAGCATGAATTTGGACTTGAATCGCATGGCAATCCCGACAGGCATCGGTAGCGAAGCGGCAAAGCAAGAAAAATTTAATGTGTGTGAACAGATTCAATGGCTGATGCAAGGGCGTGAATTTGCGCGTGTGATTGTTGAAAATCATGATGACATGGAAGTGTTGCGTGAACGCACCGATAAGCCAGTGGTTTGTATTTCGGAGCTATTGCCATCTTTGCATGAAAGGGGTGAATATGCGACACGTTGATGTGGTGATTGTTGGCGCGAGTTTGGCTGCTTCGGCTGCGGCGAAACGCTTGGTTGATGCAGGCTTAGAAACCGTCATTTTGGAAAAACAGAAGCTGCCACGTCATAAAATTTGCAGCGGAATTTTATCACCGCGCGGGCATCGTTTTTTGATTGAAAATTTTGGTGCATTGCCGCGCAAGGTGTTGCATGAACCGACGGCATGTAACGGTGTAACGTTTCATTTCCCCAGTATGCTTTCCATGTCGATGGATTTTTTTGGTGGCCCGACCCCCCATTTGCATCGAAAATATGCGGATCATTGGGCGATTGAACAAAGCCATGCTGAAGTCATGGATGAAACCTCTTTTTTATCCCAGCAACAGGATGAACATGGGGTGCTGGTGACGGCACGTAAAAAAGGTGGCGAAGCGTTTGCACTCAAAGCCAAGTATTTGATTGGTGCCGATGGTCCCGTATCACCTGTTTTACGTTCGCTTTATCCAACGTATCATAAAGATATTCCGATGTTTTTTGTCGGGCAGAAGTTTCATGAAATTATTGATTGCCCCTTGGATGAACGCTATTTTCATTTTTGGTTTCACCCTGATTTGGGGCATTATACTTGGAGTCATGCGCGTGATGGGCGGCAGATTGTGGGTGTGGGCTATAAAGTGGGACAAAAATTCCATGAACGCCATGCCTATGTGGCCAAATATTTTGAAGAAAAACATGGTGTGAAGCTCAAACCTGCCGATGATGACCATGAGGGGTGTTCCGAAAATTTTGGCCCTTCTTTAATCAACCGTTATGTCTTTGGTAAAGGTAGGGTGTTGATTACTGGGCAAGCCACAGGCTTTTTGAATATGATTGGTGAGGGTATGAGTTGCGCCTTGCATTCAGGCGCGATTGCAGGCGAATCTGTGGTTGATGCGATGCTTCGAAATCAATCTGTGCAAGCCATTTATCGCAGGAACATTGCATCTGAAGTGCGTCGAACCACCGATCAATGGAATCCTCTGAAAATTGCCTTTGCCAAACCGCATGAAGCCGATTTTCCCAAGGCTTTAATGGTGATGCCACTGAAAAATCGTTTGATTCTGTTGAAAGATATTTGGCATTTTGTTAAGTTATATAAAGAATTTAAGTGGGGTCGTCAGCTTGCAACATTGAGTGTACAGCGTTTGTTGCGTGGTGATTATTCGAAAAAAAATTGGCTTTAAGCTTGACAGTCATGAAAAATTCGTCTTTTATCAGCCGTATTCACCCTGTGTTTGGTTTCTTTTAATATAGGGTAGTTGTTCCAGTATGAAGACTCGATTAAGGGTGTCATCACCCTTGAGTGTTTGTATTGGGGGGTATCGAGGATCTATAGTTATGAATATGAATACAATAGTTGTTTAAGTATGAATACTACATTATGTTGTCGTCACCCTCGAATGCTTGTGTCGAGGGTCTATTGATAGATTCCAGACACAAGCACTCTGGAATGACGGTGGTTTAATCATTGAATCACTATATATTATATTGTCGTCACCCTCGAATGCTTGTGTCGAGGGTCTATTGATAGATTCCAGACACAAGCACTCTGGAATGACGGTGGTTTAATCATTGAATCACTATAGTTGTTCAAAAATATGTTATATTTTAAGGTGTTTAAAAGGAGATTCAAAATGAAAAAATATATATTGATTGCAGCTGCGGTTGCAACCATGGGGCTTACAGCTTGTGGTTCGAGTACAACACCACCCGCTCCTGGTGTGGTATCATTAAGTGGTGTGGTATCTAAGGGTCCCATTAATGGCGGTACAGTGAGGGTTGTCGATTCCGCTAAGCCTGTACATAGATATTTCACGACAACAGATGCTTATGGGGCATATAACCTTCCTTTGGATGTATATGCTGTATCTCCTTATACATTAACGATTTCGAAAGGTATAGATAGGATTACAGGTCAAATACCTGATTTTCCAGTATCAACAATAGTGGTGAAATCTGCTGGATCATTAGCTCAGATTGCGAATGTGAATGTGTTGAGTACAGTGATTGCAGCTGCAGCAAAAGCAGCAGCAGGTGGCAAACCACCTACCGCAGCCCAATTGAAAACACAAGAAATTGCAGTGGTAAAAAGCTTGGGTATGGGCTTGCCAGCTGGCATTTCTCCAACGACAGATGCAAGCGCTGCCAATGCGGCTCAAATTGCATCGGCCAATGAAGCTTTGGCTGAAGTGATTCGCCGTTCAACAGTAGCAGGTAATAAAGCAGTGGGTACGTCAATAACAACATCGGCTGATTTAGAAGATAGCATGGCTGCCCTTGCTGCAGATATTTCGGATGGTTCTTTGGATGGTTACACAACACAAGCTGCTCTAAGAAATGCAGGTGCAGTGAATGTAACTGTTAAAAGTGTTGCAAGTGTTGTGACAAAAACTGCTGAAATTGCCAAAGAAACCACAAAAGTTGTGCTTGAAGCAGCAGCTCAAGGCGGTGCTGTGAATGTGACGGATGTGTATACTGGCGTAACAACAATAGATTCTTATGTTACTGCAAAAAAAGTATTGAATATTGCAGTGCAACAATCCATTACAACAGTGTTAACCGCTCAAGGCAAAAGAGTCGGTACAATCGCAACGGTTGTTAAGCCGAGTGCTGCTGCTGTTGTGGCGCAAACATCAGCATCTACAGCTGCAGTTACAAATGCGGTAAAAACTGCAACAACCAATGCAAATACAGCTTTAACTGCTGCGAAGACTGCTGTAGCTGGTACTCCAGCTGGTAATACACTTATAGCTCAAGCAAAAGTAGCGACTGCCGATGCTTATGCGGTTGCACAAGTTGCAGCAGCGGTAACAGCAGATAACTATACGGCTGCCGTTACATTTTCCAATGCGAGTGTCGCTAATAAAGCAGTTGCAACATCGTTATTGACGAGTGCTAACAAAGCACAGACAAGTACAGCGGCTTTAGTGACAGCAACAGCAGCAGCGGATGTTTATTCGAAAGCTGCTAACTTTACTGCCGCACAAACGACAACTGCAGTAGCTGTAACAAAGGCAACTAAGGCGGCTACGCTTGCAACAACATCTGCCAATACAGCAGCAACCGTTGCTGCACCTGTCGTATTGAAAGCATTTGTATTGGGTGGTAATGCTCTGACCTATAGTGGACAAGCAGGAGTAGCTTCCACAGTGGATGTTTATGGTATTGTTAAAGCTCCAGTAGTTACCATGCCTGGCACAGCGATTACATTGAGTGGAAGATTGGTTGATTTAACAGGTTTGGGCGCACGCTCTATTGTGACATCCTTTGAATTTGGCGTGCAACAAGTTGGTGGCTCTCGTAAAGTGCAAGCAAGCATCAATCCAGTGAATATTGTTGTGAATGCTGCTGGAGATGTGCGTGTGAATGTTCCTGCTGGTGCAGTGATTACGTATAACTATGTGAATGCTGCAGGTACTGGTTTTAATGGTACTGCAAGTAATATTGCTGCAAATAATGGCATCATTGTGAGTAACACAGGTGCTTTTACTGTCAATGTGTCTAAATTGTCCAGTATCATTACAGCGAAGACCAATGCTGGTTTGAATATTTTGGCAACGGTTGGAACATTTAGCTACACTGCTGGTTTTACGAATGTGAACTTGGGGCATGAAAGTCGCGCTGGTGCAGTGGATAGCTTGTTTAATATTGATGCTGCAATCACAGGTACACGTGCATTGCAAGGTAAATTTCGTACAAACTAAGCTTTTGATGATTTAAAAGTTGATTGGAAAAGGGCATCGTTTGATGCCCTTTTTTTTTGATATTTATAGTCGTTAAGTATGAAAGCATCTCGTCATCCCCGAGTACGTCACCCTCGAATGCGTGTGTCGAGGGTTGTGTCGAGGGTCTGTGGTTAAGAAGGAGATTCCAGATACAAGCCCTCTGGAATGACGGTGGTTTAATACTTGAATTACTATAGATTTCCAATTGCTTCGACAGGGGATTCGACAGGCTCACCCATCATCTCGTCATCCCCGAGTACGTCACCCTCGAATGCGTGTGTCGAGGGTTGTGTCGAGGGTCTGTGGTTAAGAAGGAGATTCCAGATATAAGCCCTCTGGAATGACGGTGGTTTAATACTTGAATTACTATAGATTTCCAATTGCTTCGACAGGGGATTCGACAGGCTCACCCACCAGCTCACCCACCCGTTCACTGAGCTTGTCGAAGTGTGGGCATGACGCGCTGGCAATCATTTTTAATATCGAGGTTTTTTTTATGATCCGCCCAATAAAAATTATGGCGACGCTGCTTGCTTTCTTTTTGTGTTGTACTGCTGCGTATGCAGAAACAAGCAACCCTTCCTTGATGCGTTCAGGACATTTGGTATCGAATACCCACACATTAGAAGCTTGGACATTGTTTGATGTGTTTGATCAAAGTTTTGATGTCATCAATTATGCTAAAAAGTTGGGCAATAGTGCCAAGCCTTCACGAATGTCCGAAGCTAGTATTGGCGTTAATATACCGATGAGTGAGCAGTGGGCGATTCGTTCATCACTTGCTTATGGTAAGCAAACCGTAGTTCGTCAGTTGGCTCCAAAAAGCGTGCAATCCACGTTTCATACCGAAACACTTCTTTTACAATGGCATCATGATGGTTTTCCGTTGGTCATTGAAGGCGGCTATCGTCAACA
>JAUZQO010000016.1 GCA_030950925.1 Mariprofundaceae bacterium | reverse complement strand
TCGGCAAGTGAAAAAAATTACCATTGAAGATGAGCTTTGGGGAGATCAAGATAAAGGCTTGATTGAAGATTTGGTGGCTGCGGCTATCAATGCAGCCAGCCAAGTAGCCGAATCCAAAGCCAAAGAAGAGCAACAAAAATTGATGTCGGGTTTACCTTTGCCTCCAGGTTTTTCTTTGTAATGACCTGAATTAAAATCATAGGAAGGTAGAATGTTTGGGAATAGTGCAATGCTGACAGTTGTTGTAATTGTTAATCGTTTTCCAGTGACCTCAGAGACTTTTGTTGTTGATCATATTGTTGGTTTGGTGAAGTCAGGGTTTGAAGTTACTGTTTTGGCTAGTGAGTGTTTTCAAGAAGATAAACAAAAGATTGAAAAGAAAGAAGATATAAGATTTTCCTTAGAAATATTGTCAAAGTTAAAGGTGTCAAAATCTAAGATTATGCGAATATTTAAGCTTTTTTCAATATTGGGGTATGCAAATTGGAAGGCTCTTTTTTTTACTTGGGAGCGGGACTTAGCTTTTCGCTCTGAACCTTTGATGAAAAAAATCATAGAAATAAAACCAGATATTGTGCATGCCCATTTTGGACCCAATGGAATGATGGCATCTCTGGCAACGAAACGTTTGAATATCCCTTTGTTTGTTAACTTTCATGGTTATGATGTTACAGTCATTCCCAAGCGTTATGGTTGGTCTGCATACCGCAGGTGGCTCAAGGATGATGCAAAGGCAATTGTACATAGTGGATTTGTCGAGAAGCGTGTTAAAATGCATATTATGGACAATGTGCAACGTGTTAGCTTGGGCGTTGATACCTCCAAATTTAAAGCCCCAACACGCCTTCAATCTTGGCCCCATCCTCTGCGTTTATTAATTGTAGGTCGGGCAATTTATCAAAAAGGCATTCATGTTGCTATAGCAATGTTGCGAATATTAAAATTACGGTATGCGGGTTTCTCACCGCACCTTACGGTATGCGGTGATGGGGAAGATATGTTGTTTTTACACGCTTGTGCTAAGCAGCATGGTGTGGTGCAGAATATTACTTTTCTAGGTGACGTCGCTTATGAAGAGGTTGCAGTAGAGATGAGGCGAGCTGATATTTTATTGGTGCCATCGGTGACTATTCAGAGGGGGTGGGAGGAGGCTTTTTGTCGGGTAGCGATTGAAGGCATGGCTATGGGGTTAAGTGTGATTGGTTCTGAAACGGGTGGGTTGGCTGAAACGATTGGCAGTGGCGGACGAACTTGTCGGGCGGGTAGTGCTTGGGCACTGTTTCAGGAAGTAAGCAGTGTACTTGAAAGAAGTACACCTGCTTTGGAAGCAGACAAGGCAATAAATAGAGCCCAAAATTTTACGATAAAAAGGATGCGAGATGAATATGCGGAAACCATCAGTTAAATCTTTATTAGTACAGCTTTTTAGGTCTGTACCTGATGCCCTACCCAAGGATTTTTCTGCGGCTGCAGCAAGGTTGCTACATGCTAGACATCTGATTGCTTATGACTGGGCTATGCCATACATCCTTGATAAGGATGTGCTTGAAATAGGCGTAAACCGAGGGTATGGCAGTAAACTATTGAAGCCTGAAGCATCAAGCTTTGTGGGGGTTGATCTGGATTACGATTTGGCTTTGAAGGCACATCAGGATCAGGGCTTGAGTGTGGTGCAGGCAAATGGGCAAAAGCTTCCTTTTTCAGATGAGAAATTTGATGTGGTTGTGACGTTCCAAGTGATTGAACATGTGTGGAATGTCAGTGACTACCTACATGAAATAGCGCGTGTTTTGCGGCCAGGTGGGGTGTTGTTGGTGTCAACACCTCAGATAAAAAGTCGGCTTTATATGGGGCAAATGCCTTGGAATGATGAGCACCTTCGTGAATACGGAGAAGATACTTGGCATGTAGCATTAACAGAGGTGTTTGCACAAGTAACAAGCACAGGTTTGTTTGCCAAGGATCTTGCCAACCGTACCGAGCGTAGAAGGACATACCAAGATGCGTGGCAACACTTTTTAGGTGGTTCATGGATGGGGCCAATACGCAGGCTGGGGCGCACTCTTTGTGCTATGCGCCAAGATCACTTGCATGTGACAAGTGAGGACATACGCGAGTTATCCAGTGCTACAGATGATGATTTGTTAGATAGTTATTATTTTGATAGAGAAAGCATGGATGATGCACATGATTTGTTTGCAGTCTGCCAAAAGCAAGATGAGAAAGGGACGGTGCAAGATACCTTCAATGCAACAGAGTATTGGCGAGAACGGATTCGAGAGCAGCCAACATTGCAGGGCACTGGGACTGGGGGTGCTCCTTTGGTGTGGCAAAACTGGCTTTATAAGGGCAAACAGCGGGCTTATATGCGTACATTGAAGCAAGCAGGCTTTCAGATGTCTGGTAAGAATGTGCTGAATTTTGGCTGTGGAATAGGATATTTTGAATCATTTTGGGAACAACATGGGGCTTTGCAGACTGGGGGAATCGATGTCGCAACGGAAACCATAGAAAAGCTTAGCGCAGATTTTCCAAAGCGTTGTTACTTGGCGGAGGATTTAACATCTGAACAAGCTGACTTATCCATATTTAAACAGCCAGACTTGATTACGGCCATTGATGTTTTGTATCATATTGTCGATGACGAAGCTTTATTACGGATTCTGAAAAAGTTATGTGCTGAATTGCCTCATAATGGTTTTTTGATGCTTACGGATGCATTGCGCGAAAATATTCCACCAGTAGCCCATGTGAGATTCCGATCCTTGAACCAGTGGCAACAAATATTAGATATATTGGGTTTTGAAATAGTGGTGCGTGAGCCAGTATTTATTGTCAATAACAGGTTAGCAGGATGGTGCAAAAAATATCCTTCGATAGCTGGGGCAATGCAACATTATGTTGATCTTCCGCTGTTGCGAACAGTGCCTTGGTTGGCGAATAATTGGGTCATATTGGCGCGTCGTAGACCTTGATTCATGCAGTTTCCTCACATTTCAGCAAGTGCAATCGTTGGGGGAGGGCGGCTTTCATCAGTATTGATTGATTTTCTTATCATGACTTACCTGATGCGGCAGCTTGGCCCAGAGCCTTTTGGTTTGATTGCTATGGTATGGGCTCTTATTGTCGCATTAAGTGTATTGAAAGATGCTGGAGCAGGGGAGTCATTGGTTTCAGATCAAGCCTTTAGCGCGCAAAAGGTTGGTGCAGCAACCTTGATTGCTGGTGGCTTGGGGTTACTGCTTTTTCTTCTCGTTTTGTTGCTTGAACCTTTTGTTATTTCCTTTTACGACAATGAAGAATTACGGATGATTTGGCTTCTTGCTGGTGGCATGGCAGCCATTTCTTGTATGGGGTCGATACCCCAGTCTCTTGCGCAGCGAGAAGAGAAGTTTGGCTTGATTGCTTGGAGTCCTGTGCTCGGAAAGTTGATAGCAGCAGCCTTGGTGCTCTGGATGCTGACGATCAATATAGACTTTGGTTACTGGCCGATTCTCGCCTACTCAATAGTATCGGGTACCGTTGGTCTTCTCACGATTTGGTTGTTGGTTAGCCCTCATATGAAATACCCATCTTTGGATGATTTGAAAGATATTTTGCATTACAGCAAAGGTGTTGTTGTTTTTTCGCTGTTAAATGTACTCAATCGTAATGCGGATAACATTATTATTGGGCGTTTCCTTGGTGAGCAAGCGCTTGGATTATATATGTTAAGTTACCGTATACTGTTATATCCATTGAAAGAGTTTGGTGGAATTGTGCAAACGATTGCTTTTCCAAGGCTGGCAAAAAATGCCAGTAATTTGAAGCTGGTAGGGGTTGGTCTTGCTGATTTGATGCGAGATGTTGCACGCATGACCACACCTTTCTGCTTAGGTGCAGCAGTGGCTGCACCCACTGTGATTGTAGTGATTTTTGGTGAGGCTTGGATGGGAGCTTTGGTTTCATTTCAGGTGCTTGCGCTTGTAGGTGTCTTTCAGGCACCCTTTGCCCAAATGGGCATGGCATACACGGTGAGTCGTAAAACAGAGGTGATGGGGAAGTGGGCAATGTGGACAACCCCTTTGATTATAGCCAGTTTTTTTGCTGGACTCCCCTGGGGTATTGCTGGCGTTGCTATAGCTTATGCTTGTGTATCCGTGATGCTTATTTATCCGATGTGCATGGTTGCAGGTAAAGTTTTGGGGGTTCCCCCATGGTTACTGATGCGAGGACCCTTGCAAGGTATACTTTATGGAAGCCTAGCAAGCCTGCCCATGCTTTGTTGTTACTTTGTTGCGCTTGCCATGCAAAGCTCGCAAGTGTTGACGTTGTTGTTGGTCATGGGTGTGGGTGCACTGACAGAGTATTTGATTTACCGACGCACGATGTATTTGCGTAGCATTGAAAATAGTTATTAATCATTCAAGAGGTTGCCTCCATGAAGTATCGCGCTGAAATTGATGGTTTGCGAGCCTTGGCGATTGTGCCTGTGGTGTTGTTCCATGCTGGGTTTGAGATATTTTCAGGTGGTTTTGTTGGTGTTGATGTGTTCTTTGTTATCAGTGGATACCTTATTACAACAATCATCTTGCAGGAAAAAGATAAAGACACATTTAGCTTGAGTAACTTTTATGAACGTAGGGCGCGGCGTATTTTGCCAGCATTGTTTTTGGTGATGTTTGCTTCATTGCCTTTAGCTTGGCTTTGGTTGCTTCCTTCAGAAATGCAAGATTTTTCGCAAAGCCTTTTTGCAGTGATTACATTCTCATCGAATATTTATTTTTGGAATGACATCAGCTATTGGGGTACAGCGAATGCATTGAAGCCCATGCTTCACACTTGGAGCTTGGCTGTTGAAGAGCAATATTATGTTCTTTTCCCTTTGTTTTTAATGTTGATGTGGAAATTTCGTAAGCGTTGGATTCTTGCTTCTTTTCTAGTGCTTGCAGTTTTGAGTTTGTTGCTTGCACAGTGGGGGGCGTACCACAAACCCCATGCAACATTCTTTTTGTTGCCAACAAGAGCTTGGGAACTTGCTATTGGTGCGGCGATTGCCTTTTATTTTCTTTATCGAAAGCATGAAACACGCTGGATCTTAGCACATAAGTCTATCAATGAAGCGATGGGGGTACTCGGTTTTTTAATGATTGGTTATGCTGTCTATGTATTTGATAAAAATGTGCCTTTCCCCAGTGTTTATGCCTTAGTTCCAACCCTAGGTGCTGGATTTATTATCCTGTTTTCTTCATCAGAAACATGGGTAGGTAAAGTATTGGGAAGCAAGATGCTTGTTGGCGTTGGCTTATTAAGTTACAGCGCGTACTTATGGCATCAGCCTTTGTTTGCTTTTGCAAGGCAGTACAGCGTGCATCCGTTAAGTGACACGCTATTGTTAAGTTTATCCCTTGCTGCATTTATATTGTCCTATTTCAGTTGGCGTTTTGTCGAGGCACCTTTTCGGCAACGGGGTAGGGTAAGCCAGAAAAAATTTGTCTTGTTTGCCATTGCAGGGACACTTTTCTTTGGTTGTATCGGGTTGGCAGGACACTATACACAAGGTTTCCCCAACAGGGTTACAAGTAGTGGTCAATCTCTGATAGATCTTGAAGAAAAGGTCAATGCAAATCATGGTTTAAGTGGCACATGCGATGATGGATTTACCTTGTCACCAGACTGCCGCACCAGTGATGCACCTGAAATTGTAGTATGGGGAGACTCGTATGCCATGCATTTGGTGAAAGGTATCTTAGCATCTAACCCTGATGCAAAAATCATTCAAATGACGAAAAACACATGTGGACCATTTTTTGATATAGCCCCAATCAAGCTTCCAAGATATTCCAAGCAATGGGCTAGGCAGTGCATTGCCTTTAATGATCAAGTATATGCGTGGTTGCAATCCAGTGAAACTATCAAATATGCTGTCATATCATCGCCATTTCAAAAGTACTTATCACACAATCAGGACATCCTATTAAAAAATGGTGAGCTGACGAAGGGTAGTTATGATTTTACTCTACAAACATTTCATGAATCGTTGTCGAAACTAACGGCGATTGGTATCACCCCCATTATCTTTACACCGCCGCCAGCAACGGGCTTTAATTTTGGTCAATGCCTGACGCGAGTGGATTCAAGAGGAGGAGATTTGGATCAATGTAACTTTACAGTCAAAGATCTTTCTAAATTACAAGTAGAAACATACAAGTTTCTTTCAGCGATTGGAAAGGATTATAAAGTGATAGACTTGAAAAATATGATTTGTGCTGATGAAAAGTGTGTGTCACACCTTGGATCAAGTTATATATATAGAGATTCTGGTCACTTGGCTGTGGAAGGTAGCCAACTTTTAGGCAAACAGTATGATTTTTATCATGCTATCACGGGTAGTGTCCAAGATGCCAAAAAGTAAAAATATTCGCGTTTTGATGACGGTTAGCCGTAGCGATAGCCCTAGAACGGGTGGCGAAAAATCGAATTGGTATTTGCAGCAAGGCTTAACGCGTTCCATGGCGTGTGATTTTAAAGTGATTGATTTTGAGAAAGCACCGTATTGGATTCATCTGTTTCGAGGCAGGGTGAACCCAATTTTTTTTCTGATGATTAATGTCTGGTATTGCTATCATATATTTTCCTATAAGCCCGCTATTTTTATCGAAGATCATTACTTTTCTAGGCATTGTATGTTGGTAAACATGTTGCTTCCGTTGTTGGGTCATATAAAAATATTTTTTTTGGTGCGTGATTTGCGGTTTCTGCAAGCTTCAACATGGGCGTTTTTCTCTCTGAGCTTTAAATTGGGGATGAAAAGGGCAAATACTGTGGTATTTAATAGCGAAGCGACGAAGAAGGCACTGCTGCCTCGAGTAGCTTTTAACGGGGCGATCAAAGTGATTTACCCTGGTTTTGATAAGCATCAAACGTTGACGTTTAACCGAGTATGGGGGAGTACCCCTGTTTCTTTGTTGTTTGCAGGTGTGATTCGACCGCTGAAAGAATTGGATTTGGTGATACATGCCTTAGCCGAGGTCAAAAGCAGGTCTTGGGTTTTACATATTGCAGGACGTAGCGATGCAGATCCTGTTTATTTTATGCACATTCAAAAGGAAATCCAACGTTTAGGGCTACACGAGCAAGTTCACTTTCTTGGCCAGTTAGACAGAAAAGAACTGGAGCAGGCATACCAGCAAGCTGAGCTGTTTATTTTGCCTTCAAGAAATGAGGCGTTTGGGCAAGTGTTTTTAGAGGCTATGTCATGGAAGCTGCCTGTTTTGGCAAGTTTTTCTGGCGGCGCTGTTGAAATTCTTGAACACAGTGGTGGTGGGCTGCTGCTGCCTGTAGGCGATGTGCATGCATGGGCGCAAGCGCTTGAAGGCTTGCTTTCGGATGCCCAGATGAGGGAAAGTATGGGTGAGAAAGCTTGGCAGCGTTCTGAGCAGTTTGGTGGCTGGCAGCAGATGGTGGATAGCTTTGTGCTATTGATTCAGAAGAGAGATGCTGATGCTTGAAGATATGCGAGGTCATGGATGAAAGTAGCGCATTTTGTAGAAAGTTTCTCACCACTTTCGGAGACCTTTGTATATGATTATATTCAAGGCTTGGAAAAAGAAGGGGTGGATAATTATGTTGTGACTTTGGTGCGCCACCATGAGATCGAACGTCCCTTTGCCAAGGTTAAAACCCTGACATTACAAAAAAAATACCATCCCAAGCGCTGGCTTCGTAAGTTCAAAGTTTTATCTGGTCTGCTTGCTGAGGAAGAAATTTACCATGATTGGTACCGAGATCAGTTGTATGCGCACCTGCAAGCCATCCAACCCGATGTTTTGCATGCCCAGTTTGGTCCATCGGGTGTGTTGCTCGCGCCTGTAGCCAAACAATTAAATATACCCCTCGTGGTTACGTTCCATGGTTATGATTTTTCGGTATTGATGAAAGAACCCTATTGGTATCAGCAATACCAGAGCTTGTTTGCACAGGTCGCTTTGCTTATTGGTGTTTCCAATTATGTATGCCATAAGCTTACTGAAGCGGGAGCAAGTAAAAAAAAACTTATCAAAATATACAATGCCATTGATACCAAAAAATTCAGTGTCTTATGCGATGGGGAAAAAAAAGATAAGCATCATATCGTATGTGTGCATGTAGGTAGGTTGGTAGAAAAAAAAGATCCGATCACCTTATTGAAAGCATTTTCTTTATGTTTGCGTGAGATAGACGATACATATCAGCTTTCACTGGTGATTGTTGGTGATGGTCCGCTGTTGTCAGAGGTGAAAAGCTTGATAAGCAGCTTGCACATGGAGAAAAGTGTAGAGCTTATTTTGGGCTTAGCACATGATGATATTCCTCAGTTGTTGCAAAAAGCAGATATTTATACGCAACATTCTGTAACGGCAAGTAATGGTGATGAAGAAGGTATGGGCATTTCTTTTGCTGAAGCATCAATGATGGGCTTGCCCGTGGTGGCGACGTTACACAATGGTATCCCTGAGGTGATTTTAGATGGTGAAACAGGGCTTTTGGTTGCAGAAAAAGATACAAGGGCTATGGCAGATAGTATGTTGAAGCTGTGTTATGATGAAACATTAAGAAACAGCTTGGGGCAGGCAGGTATCAAACATATTACACAACATTTTTCACAAGCTGAATATATCAAAAAACATATGATAGCCTTTGAAAATATTCTCGTGCAAGGCGGTCGTTAGGCATGCGAATTTTATACCTTACCGATGCAGATCTTGCGCCACACAAAGCTCCTCAGATTCATGTGAGTCAATTTTTACAAAATTGGCAGAAGTTGGATTGTGAAGTGCTACTTAGAGCGCCACGCACACAGGAAGCAATGCCAGCGTTTTCTTTTCCGCATGTATGGTTGCCGCGTTTGGATATGCGCTTGCTGGGCGATTGGCTGTGGCAACGCAGTATCTATAAGCAACTCAAGCAAGAGCTGAAACAAGGGCGTTGGGATGTGGTCTATACCCGACAAATGACGACGTTCCCTGCGCTTTATCGCTTGTGTAAGCAGGCGGGCATACCTGTTGTGTGCGAAGTCAATGGCTTTCTTTTGGACAACTATGCTACAGGTGGCGCACCAGCGTGGAAGATATGTTTGGTGCGGCGTATGGAAAGCCAGATGATGCGTGATGTACACTTGGTGGTGGTTCCCTATGCGGCATTGAAATTACGCATGGTGCAGCAATATCCTGTGTTAGAAGATAAAATAGTCATCATTGAAAATGGCGTGGATGCGGAGTTGTTTGTCAGTAAAGATAAAGGGCAGTGCCGCAGTGCCTTGCAGTTGGAGCAAAATGTCGCCTATGTTGGTTTTGTGGGCAGCTTTGATTTTTACCATGATGTGACCACCATGCTTGATGCCTATGCCGTGATTACTCAAGCTTTGCCAGACATGATGATCCACTACTTGATGGTTGGCGATGGTGTATGTCGCGCGGCGGTGCAACAAGACGTAGAGCAGCGGGGGCTGGAAGATGTGGTGCGCTTTGTGGGCGCTGTGCCCCATGCCCAAGTGGTGGACTATATCAATGCTGCGGACGTCATGGTTTCACTGCAACCTATGCAACGTATGCTGGAGCTTGGTGAGGCGAGTAGCTTGAAGGTGAAAGAATATTTGGCGTGTGGTGTGCCCGTGGTGTTGTCTCATCCCAAAGGTATGCCATCGTCATTTGAAGATTTATGCGCCCATGTACAACCCGAGCACCCTCAGGAGTTTGCCGAAGCCGTGATTGCTATGCTACAGCACGGCGGCATGGCTTATGATGCTAATAGTTTGCGTCAGTCTTTGAGCTGGGCATCTTCAGCAGCGCGTTTGTTGGCGCATTTGAAATGTTTGGAATGCGCCTGATATGTGTGGTTTATCTGGTTTTGTCGGCAAAGGTGATGCTGCAACGCTTGCGTGTATGGCTGCATCGTTGCACCACAGGGGCCCCGATGCCAGTGGTGTGTGGTTCGATGATATGGCAGGACTTGCTCATGCCCGTTTGTCGATTCAGGATTTAAGCGGAACTGGGGCGCAGCCGATGTCGGCGCAAGGTGTACACTTGTCATTCAATGGTGAGATTTATAATGCA
>JAUZQO010000015.1 GCA_030950925.1 Mariprofundaceae bacterium | reverse complement strand
GGCTATGGCTGAAACACTAGCTTTTATAGGTACGATTCTTTTCACCTTCAATTTATGGCGGGTGAAAGATACACCTTGGCGATCAGCGCCTTCACGCTTATCCGAAATAAGTCATCAAGTATCGAAAGATGGTGATGTGATCGTGGATGTTTTTTTCCCTACGTACAATGAAGATGAAGAGTTGGTGCGTTTATCCATTCAGGATGCCAAACGTATGCATGTGCCTAAGGGCGTGGATGCACGCATTCATGTCTTGGATGATGGCAATCGAGACATCATGTGTACGGTCGCAAAAGAAGAAGGTGTCAATTATATTGCCAGAGAAGATAATATTGGTTTCAAAGCTGGAAATATCCGTCATGGCATGGCCTATACTGAAGGTCACCTGATGGTTATTTTTGATGCAGATACACGCCCTTTCCCTAGTTTTTTAGAACGTACCATGGGTTATTTCCGCGATGTGGATGTCGCGTGGGTACAGACTCCTCAATGGTTCTTTGATTATCAAGCAGGCACATCGTTGCCGGATTGGTTGGAAAAGCGTTGGCATTTAGGTGTTCTAGGGCGATATATTGGTTTGGGTGTAGAGCGTTTGGTTGGACCTATAGCGATGAACCGTGATGTATTGGGGAATGACCCCACGATGTTTTATGATGTTATTTTGCGTCGTCGGAATACATACAATGCTTCGTTTTGCTGTGGTGCGGGTAGCATCCATCGTCGAGAAGCCATTGTCCAACAAGCCTTGAAACGATATGTGACAAGCACCCTCGATAAATCAAGGGCTTTGGCAGATTATGTGCCCGAAGTTGCTTTGAAGGAAGTCTACCAAGAACAATTATCGTTGGAAATTGCACGCCGTACTGAACTCATGCCCTATTTATTTCATGTGTCGGAAGACATCTATACAGGCATCTATTTACATGCCGACGAAGAAAGAACATGGAAATCAGTGTATCACCCTGAAATATTGAGTAAGATGCTATCACCTCAAGAGCTGTTGAGTTGGAGTATTCAACGCTTTAAATATGCGGGGGGTACATTGGATATTTCACGCAGTGATAATCCTTTGCGAAAGAAAGGTTTGAGTTTTTGGCAAAAATGGATGTATGGCGCAACCATGTACTCTTATCTTGCGCCGTTGTGGATTGTTCCTTTTTTACTTGCGCCGATTATTTTCTTTTTTACAGGTATTGCACCGATTGCTGCCTATGATGGTACTTTTTATATGCACTTGTTACCTTTTTTGATTGTTAATCGTTTGGCTGTGATGATCGCCACATGGGAAGTGCCAAGTCTTCGAGGTGAGCAATATTACTTGGCATTTTTTTGGCAAAACTTAACCGCCATGTGGGAAGTATTATGCCGACAACCTATTAAATTTCACGTGACTCCCAAAACAGGCTTAGCCGGCAACAATATAGGTTTGGTTTGGCCACAACTGACCATTATTGCTGCATCCATAGTGGGCGCAGCTTATATGGGGTGGCAAGTATTTTTGGGTATAGAGCAACATGTGCCTGCTTATTTGGTTAATTTATTTTGGACATTTAACAATTGTTTGGCGCTCTCGATTATTGTGCGAGCGGCGATGTTACGTGGTGAGGGGGAAGAATAACATGGCATGGTCTCAAGGGTATTTACATGCACGCCATCATTTGGCATTTATCATCGGCTTGTGTTTGGCTGTCACGATTGCTTGGCAGGCTGAATTGCATATGCCACGCCCTATTCAAGCATGGATTGATAATTTTTCAGATGTATTGCGGGTGGATGATGGTTTTCCGCAACCTGTCTCTGTGCCTGTTATACTCACGGATGAAGAAAAACATTGGGCTGTGGTGGCATGGCATTATTTTCAAAATAACTATCACAATGAAACGGGTATGGTGAATTCTGTGGATGGTTATCCATCCACAACCTTATGGGATTTAGGTTCTTATTTGATGGGGGCACTGTCAGCGCGTGACTTGGGCATTATTCAAGAGGATGAGTTAAATGAGCGGGTTGGGAAATTATTGGATCACTTGGCAACGATTCCGTTGGTGATGGATAAGCTGCCCAATAAGGCTTATAACACAGACACCTTGATGATGACAGATTATAACAATAAGCCCGTTGAGGGTGGTATCGGTTGGTCAGCCTTGGATATTGCACGCTTTGGCGTTCCGCTTCAAATTATTGTCTGGCGACATCCTCAACTGGCAACCAAAGCTAAAAAGGTCATCAACCGTTGGAAGTTTGCTGATATGGTGAAAGATGGTGAGTTGATGACGGGTTCATTCAATGCTTCCCATCAATTGCAACGTCACCAAGAAGGCCGATTTGGTTATGAGCAATATGGGGCAAAATCATTAACCTTTTTGGGTTTAGATGTCACACTGGCAGCGCGTTATGATGTGGGTGTACAAGTGACCTTGGTGGAAGGTCAAGCCATTGCTTATGATGCACGTTTACCGCGTTTTCATGGTGGAACGCACAATGCTGTTTTATCAGAACCTTATATTTTAGAAGGGGTTGAGTTTGGTTATAATGCCATTACTTTGCCTTTGGCTCAATCGGTATTACAAGCACAAATCAATCGTTATGATGCGACAGGTATTTTGACCGCAGTTTCAGAAGACAATATCGATCAAGCCCCATGGTTTGTCTATAACAGTGTGTTGAATGATATGGAAGCTTGGGCAGCTTTTGATCCTGACCATAAGGATGCTTCTAAATTTCGTACATTATCGACCAAAGCTGCAATGGGTTGGGCAGAACTTTTTGATTCACCTTATTCAGACAAACTTAAAAGTGCCTTACGTCAACTCTATGATGAAAAAAGAGGCTGGTATTCTGGTCGTTATGAAGAAAGTGGTGAGATTAATCACGCCATAACTGCCAATACTAATGGTATTGTTCTCGAAATTATGGCATATAAAGCACTGGGACCTTTGTTAACCTTGGCCACAAAAGAACAATGAAAGGTGATGAACAAAGCATGCTTAAAGGGCAGTATAGGGATATATTGTTGATGGCTGCATGGGTACTGGGTATTGCCATGTTTGTGATGCTGGTGTGGTTGGTGCAGCAAAGTAAAATGCAATCAGCACAGTTGGCTGCACTGGCATGGCAAGAACGGCAATTAGCAGAAAAGCTAAGGGTTCGAAAAGTGAAACACGTGCAACAGGTTCAGCCACAACAACAAAGTCAAACGAATGTTCCAAGCACAAAGAAAACAGCAGGAAAC
>JAUZQO010000014.1 GCA_030950925.1 Mariprofundaceae bacterium | reverse complement strand
TTCAATATGATCGAATCTTGTCGCGTGAAATTGGATTCAAGCTCCGCCTCATGTCCAATATACTCTTCCTCAATACGCTTTAAGCACCGCTCAATCATCGCCGCCTTATTGATCAATATATTATCCATAAACCGTACCCCGCGATTGCACATCCATCAAAATAGCTGCACGCTCTTCATTCAGTCGGGCAAAGTCAGCATAGACAAAATCCTCAAATTGTTCGCATATCGGCTCATCAACGCAAAGCAAGCGCCTACCTTTAGCAATAACCTGCATCCGCATCACTGCATTAGCGCTTCTTAAGTCAATCAAATCGACATCCACCCCGATATCTTGCGCCAAACGCTGTGCCAACAGCCACACCTCGAGTACGCTCAATGAATCGGAAGCAAGCAATGCCAAGTCAATATCGCTTGACGCATTTGAAACACCTTTGGCTACCGAGCCAAACAGGTAGACACCCAGAACGCTAGGAACTTCTGATTGTATGCGCTTGGCTAATTCGAGTGACTTCCCGTGATCAATCATGAGTATATCACCTTTCTTACCTGTATACATCTATCCGCCTGCCGCACACACTTTTAAGACCAAAATAAATATCCCTCAAATCTTGATGTGATGCAAAAACAGCATTCAGAGCTTGCACTGCCAGTTCTGGCGAATCATCATATTCATGCGCAATCGCATTACGAATTTCCCTTAACTCCTGCCACTTTTCAGCCGACGCAATAAACTCCAGCTTTTCCAACCTGTTCAATATATCAAGAAATGGCAACGCTTCCACATCCTCTTGAAAAAAAACGAGCATTGCCTTGAACAAACGCTGCCCCATAGCATCTTGCAGCTTCGCATAACGGAACAAAAACTGATCAATATATGCAATGTCTTCTTCTTTTAACTTTAAATAGCTGGTCGGTTGCAATGGCAACAAGTGCTGAACATGCTGATAGGCCGTCATCATTCGCGCTTGATGACGCTCACACTCATGGAAAATTCTTTGCAATCGTTCAGCACTTACATGCGGCATAACACCACCCCCGTACCCTTGATTTCCCGCTTCAAGCTTTCAGGGGAAAAAGGAGCCAACACGAGGTCAATCTTCTGATCACCAATTCTTCTTTTTAGCATAGATAAGAACCTGATTTTTCGTGTAAACAAATCTGGCATCACCTCTGCAGGTTGGATATAAAGATCAATATCACCACCTTTCTTTTGATCATCGACTCGACTACCAAACAACACCACTTCTCCGTGTGAAAACACTTGCTGGAATACTTGCGCAATGGCATCAATCTGCACTTGGCTTAACCGCATGACGCATGCACTCCCAACTCCACTTTTCTCACCTAATTACTCAAATACCACTTCACTGTTTTCCGAATACCAGTTTCAAAGGTTTCATCAGGTTGCCAATTGAGTTTATCATTCATCTTAGTCGCATCAATGGCATAGCGCCAGTCATGCCCTGCTCTATCTTGTACAAATGTGATCAATTTCTCATGAGGAGCGTTCTCTGGCTTATGCTCATCCATGAGCTGGCAAATCAGCTTACAAATATCAATATTTGCCCACTCATTGATACCGCCGATATTATACACTTCACCCAACTCGCCTCGGCGCACCACAGCATCAATGCCCGAACAATGGTCGCGCACATACAACCAATCGCGAATATTTGTTCCATCACCATACACAGGAATAGACTCCTGCTCTAAACACTTGCGAATCACCGTAGGGATAAGCTTCTCGCCGTGCTGAAAAGGACCATAATTGTTGGAGCAGTTGGTGGTGGTTACAGGTAGACCATAAGTGTGGAAATAAGCCCGCACCAAGTGGTCAGAGCCTGCTTTAGAAGCTGAATAGGGTGAGTTTGGGGCATACGGTGTAGTCTCGCTAAAAGCAGGGTCATCCGCGCTTAATGTGCCATACACTTCATCGGTAGAAATATGGTGGAAGCGGCATTGCTCTGCACCCCAGCTTCTCTCACCTTGCCAATATTGTCTTGCGGAATCCAGCAAGGTGAATGTGCCCATGACATTGGTTTTAACAAAAATTTCAGGTCCTGAAATGGAGTTGTCCACATGAGATTCAGCAGCAAAATGAACCACTGTGTCAATGTCATGTTCACGCATGAGTTTGTCAATCAGAGGGCGGTCACAAATATCGCCTTCAACAAAGGTATGACGACTTTCATCGGGTAAATCTTTGAGGTTATCCATTGAACCTGCATAAGTCAGCGCATCAAGATTGATAATTTTCACATCATCATACACTTCCAGCATAAAACGCACGTAGTTGCAGCCAATAAATCCTGCACCACCTGTGACCAATATATTTTTCGATTGAAAATCAGACATCTTTTAATTCCTCTATGACTTTGACCAACGAGTCCTGCCAAGATTTTATCGTTAGGTTAAATATTTCTTCTAATTTTGTGCAGTCCAAAGCTGAATTTTGCGGGCGCTGGGCAGGCGTGGGGTAGTCGGCTGTGCCAATCGCATGGAGTGTTTCCAATGCTAGGGGTATGCCCTGTTTTTTAGCTTCTTTAAAAATACTATCGGCAAAAGCAAACCAACTGCACACTTCAGGTTGGGCGATATGATAAGTGCCCCATGCTTGTTGCTTGCTCATCAACATCTTATAAAGGGTATGGGCAATCTCTCTCGCCGAAGTCGGTTTACCATATTGATCCGATACCACACCCAAAGTATCACGTTCTTTACCAAGCCTGAGCATGGTTTTAACAAAATTATTACCATGCGCCGAAAATACCCAACTGGTGCGCAAGATATAATATTGTTCGCATAACTCGCGCACAACTTCTTCACCTGCAAGCTTACTTTCGCCATACACACCCAATGGCGATACACCATCTTCTTCGGCGTATGCACCTTGCTTACTGCCATCAAACACATAATCGGTAGAAATATGCAGTAAAGGAATATCATGTTGGGCGCATGCCTCTGCCAAATAACCCACAGCCGTGGCATTCACTGCAAAAGCAGCATCTTTATCACTCTCGGCTTTATCCACCGCCGTATAAGCGGCTGCATTAATGATAGAACTTGGCTTTTCTTGTGCCACACATGCCAACACAGCATCTTTATCCGTAATATCTAATGTGTTGTGATCAAAGCCAATAGCCTCTACCCCACAACTTGGTGCCAACGCCATCAATTCTGTACCAACCTGCCCATGACAGCCTGTCATCAATACTTTCATTCAATCA
>JAUZQO010000013.1 GCA_030950925.1 Mariprofundaceae bacterium | reverse complement strand
GCGGATTTTCTGCTCAGCACCACCACGGTAAAAAATACCAGGAAAACAAACAATCGCCGCACGCCCTTTGCTGGATAAATAACTCAATGCATGTAGCACAAAGGCAAAGTCGGCTTTGGATTTGGGGGCGAGCACGCCTGCGGGGGCAAACCTATCATCATTAATTAGGGTTGGGTCATCGTTACCAATCCATTTCACCGAATAGGGTGGGTTAGAAACAATGGCATCAAAGGGTTTATCATCGCCAAAATGTGGGTCTATCAGGGTGTTGCCCAGCGCCATATTGAACTTATCGTAGTTCACATTGTGCAAAAACATATTCATGCGGGCAAGATTGTAGGTGGTGTGGTTAATCTCCTGCCCATAAAAACCATCTTCAATGACGTGGTTATCAAAATGCTTTTTAGCTTGCAGCAACAATGATCCCGAACCACACGCAGGATCATAAATTTTATTCACCTTAGCTTGCTTGTGCATGGCAAGCTGTGCAATCAATTTGGATACACTTTGCGGAGTGAAAAATTCACCGCCTGATTTGCCCGCATTGGCGGCATAATTGGAAATTAAGAATTCATAAGCATCGCCAAACAGATCAATTTGGTTATCTGTGAACTGACCAAAGATAAGCCCTTCCACGCCTTTGAGTACAGCAGCCAAACGCATGTTTTTATCGCTTACGGTGTTGCCCAAGCGGTTGCTGGTGGTGTCAAAATCGGCAAACAAACCTTTTATATCACCTTCGGATGGATAGCCATTCGCCGAAATTTCAATGGCTGTGAAGATGGCGGCTAAATTGGTGTTGAGGTTGTTATTATCGTTGGCGTTTTTGGCAATGTTGACAAACAACTGACTGGGATAAATGAAATAACCTTTGGTTTTAATCGCATCGTCTTTGATGTCTGGGGTCATCACATCATCGTCGAGATCGGCATAATGGATGCTATCATCCCCGCCTTCAATATAGGCAGCAAAATTTTCACTGATAAAACGATAAAACAACGTACCCAATACATACTGCTTAAAATCCCAGCCATCGACTGAACCACGAACATCATTGGCAATTTGCCAAATTTGGCGTTGGAGTTGGGCGCGTTGTTGGGTGCTTGTCATGGTAAATTCCTATTTAAAGATAGTTTAAATGTCTCTCGTTCCTACGCAGGCGCATGGAAAAGAGTCGCAAAGATGATTTATTTGATTGTTATCGTTGGTAGCCGCTGCTTGCGAGGGCAATGCTTTCTGCCATGCTGCGCACAGCCATGGAAAGGAAGTTGGTTAAATCAGAGCCTTGTTGGTAGTTGGCAGATAATAAGTTGGAGACACGGCCATCGGCCACAAATTGGAAAGCATTGCCCCATTTTTCAGTGTGTTGGCGATCATAAACAGCAATGGGAATCCCGCCATTTTTTTTGATGAGTGAAAAACAAGGAATGTCGGTATAACCATCACCAATAAAAATCATTTGTTGGGAAGGAATACGGCGTTGATCTTCGGCAACTTTTTTGTTGACAGCAAAAGGTTTACCTCGTGATGATGAACCAATAATGCCTTTTTGAATATGAAAGATATAACGGGTTTTATCGGTGAAACTGATGATTTTTTTGGCAGCAATAGCGTTATCTTGAGCATCATAATCAAATTCAGATGCCCAAATATCTGTAAATTCATGAGCAATGGATGTATGCCGCAAGACATCACCAATACCGCTGCTAATCAAATAAAATTCTAAGCTGACACGGGGGTTGGCATCATGAGCAATATCACGGAGTAGGGAAAATACTTGAGGTACGCCATCAAACAAAGGGACTTGCTCGCCCCATGCTTTCAATGCATCGCGCGTTAGACCTTGGATGCGCCCATCTTGTTGAGCTGTCATGATATGATGAAGGTAGGCAGGCACTGGATCCCAATCATCGGACATCATTTGCCCGACTTCTTGCCAAAAAGTCTCAATATCTTGTAAGCCTGCATGTTTTAAAAAACCTGTGGTGCTATCAGGGCCTAAGGTGTCATCAAAATCGAAAATAACCGCGATACGTTCTTGCATTTACGCCTCCTTATATTTAACAATCATGGATACAATCATCAAACAACAAAGTGTGCCGAACATGGAAATGATGACCATTAACCATTGTTCAAGGTGAATATAATAAGCTGTGAAAATGGCAGAGGCAGCGAAAAAAACCAACCATTGCATCATGGATAAACCATGCACATTGCGTGTTTTATAGGTGACGCGAATTTGATCAATAAAACCAAATGTAAATGCAATGCCCGCAATGGATGCGAGAAGTTGCCAAAAATCAATGTGCATGAATATGCTCCGATGTGGGTAAAAAGATGAGCCTAAGCATAGGGTGAAAGTGTTTTTTACGAAAGATGCGTGCCTCATGAGAATAAATTACATAGTTTCTCGCGCATGAATGGATTTGATGAGCTTGTACCCACCGATGAAGAATTTCCCTATGGCGAAGGTTATGATGAAGAGGGCTATGTGATTCGCCCGAATAAATCACAATTAAGACGTGATTCCATGGAATTATTGGATTTGGGAAAGAAATTGGCAGCCTTTGAAGTCAGCAAGCTTCAACGCATGAATTTACCCGAAGAACTCATGGAAGCATTGTTGGATGTGAAGAAAATTCGTCAAAATGGTGCGCGTAAACGTCATTTTAAATTTGTAGGAAAACTGTTGCGTAGTATGGAAACAGAAGCCTTAGAAAAGACGGTGCATGATGTGGAATATGGTACAGAACAAGAAAATGCCCAGTTTCATCATGTTGAACGGTGGCGCGCACGTTTATTGAATGCTGATAACCATGATGCTTTCACGCAGCTGATGGCGGAATACCCGCAAGCCGATGCAGGGCGTATGCGCCAATTGATTCGTAATGCCCATAAAGAAGCAGCGCAGAGTAAACCACCGCGTTCATCGCGTTTATTGTTTCAAGTGTTGCGTGAACTTCTCATTGGGTAAAAATTTATTGTGGTAGGGTATGATAAATGAAATTGACTGAAGAAGCATTAAAACTTATATTTTTTGATAGCTATTTTAAGCGTGGAAAAACTTATTTTAATCGTGGTTATGTTCGTGAACTTGAGGTATTGAGTGATGGTGCTGGAATTGTAGTGCTTTCCTCCGTTGTTCATGGAAGTTCAGGGGATTATACACAAGATATTAATATACAGTTGGGTGAAAAAGATGTCAATGTGGTGGGTTATTGCAGCTGCCCCATGGATTATAATTGCAAGCATGTGGTGGCTGCATGTTTACAATATATTGAAAATATCACGAAAAATATTGACCCCAAAGGTATTGAATCATCTGAAGATGCATCCTTGGCATGGTTGAATTCGTTTTCTGATTCTTTTCAAGAGCATCGTAATAGTATACCTATGGAAGGTCTTTTTTTGGTTTATATACTTCACCATATCAATGGGCGTATTAAGGTAAGATTACATCAAACGCAATGTTTGAAACGGGGGGGATTATCCAAAGGAAAAAGCCTTGAGTTTTGTGAAATCTGTGCCTCAATTGATTATTCGGCTCGTAATTATATACAACCCTTGGATGTTGAAATCATCAATCTACTTGCAACATCTACAGGGCGTTATAGCTCTGAAGCTAAGGTTGTCGGTAAAACTGGCTTTTTAGCGATACAACAAATGTTGGCAAGTGGGCGTTGTTTCTGGAATGATTATAATACCCTCGCTTTAACGGAAGGAAAAGCCCGAGATTTTTTATGCGAATGGGTTATTGATAAGCACAACAATGCGTCATTGAAAACAAAAATTCGCCCTGACGCGATACTGATTCCTACTGAACCAGCTCTGTATTTCGATATAATAAAAAATGAAATTGGTAGATTCAATGATATGCCATATAGCTTGGAACAATTAACCATGTTGCAAGAAGCACCTGTGATTCCTGCAACATTGGTGGATGAGTTTAGTCAGCGTGCAGCGTTGACGATTCCTACACGTATTTTTTCGCCACCAAAATCTATTGAAATAGAACGGATTGAAGGTTGTAAAGCGAAATCGCACTTATGGCTTCGGCTGTTTGAATTGGAAGGGAAATTATATCGGGTGGCACGTTTACGCTTTGATTATGGGGCTTATGAATTATCTGTTTTTCCACGCGAGGAAGAAATACGCTTATCGAAAAAAAATCATGTCATCATCATTCAACGTGATTTGGATATCGAAGAAAATTTTTGCGATACGTTGAAAGAATACGGCATGATCTCTGGAAAACTTGAAGAAACCAATGATATGTATTTTCTTTTTGAAGAAGAAAAAGAACTTCAAAATGATGCCTTATGGCTTGAATTTATAGAAAACATGATGCCCAAGCTTCTTGAAGATGGTTGGCTGGTTGATGTGGCTGATAACTTTCAAATGGAGCTGCATGAAGTTGACGCATGGTATGCTGAGATTGAAGAGTCAGGCAATGATTGGTTTGATTTAAGCTTTGATATTGAAATCAATGGAAAAAAACAAGCGTTGTTGCCGTTGGTGACGCAAGTTCTAGAGCATTATGATCTTGAAAATTTACCAGAAACATTGGTGGTGAAGTTGGGTAATGGACAATACCTTAAGATGCTCAGTGAACAGATCAAACCTGTATTGAATATACTGTATGAACTTTATGATGATGAAAGGCTATCGGATGATGGTTCGTTAAAAATATCCCATTTTGATGCAGCACGGCTGAGTGATTTGGATCAGAATAATAGTTCATTTCAATGGCAAGGTGGCAAAGAACTTCGAGAACTCGGTCAACGGTTGAAAGATTTTTCAGGCATTGATGTGATTCAACCGCCGCAAGGCTTAAAGGCTGAATTGAGAGATTATCAGCAACAAGGTTTGAATTGGTTGCAGTTTTTATGCAACTACCACCTGAATGGCATTTTAGCTGATGACATGGGTCTGGGTAAAACAGTGCAAACCTTGGCGCATTTGCTGGTGGAAAAAGAGCAAGGCCGATTGAATCACCCTTGTTTGATTGTTGCGCCCACCAGTTTGATGGGAAATTGGAAGCGTGAGGCGTTGGCTTTTGCGCCCGATCTTAAGGTCTTGATATTACAGGGCGCAGATCGCCACCAAAATTTTGAATTCATTGAAGATCATGACATTGTGTTAAGTACATATCCCTTGCTTGTTCGAGATGAAGCGGTGTTGTTAAAACATGCTTTTCATATTGTGGTATTGGATGAAGCTCAGGTGGTGAAAAATCCAAAATCCAAAGCGGCGCGAGTGATTCGCCAGTTTAAAACCAAGCATCGTTTGTGTTTAACAGGAACTCCCATGGAAAATCATTTGGGCGAACTTTGGTCGTTGTTTGATTTTCTCATGCCTGGTTTCTTGGGTGATAGCAAACAGTTTAACAGTTTGTTTCGTACACCCATTGAAAAGCATGGCGATTCAGGTTTACAAAAACGTTTGGTACAACGCATTAAACCTTTTATGTTGCGGCGCACCAAAAGTGAGGTGGCTGCGGAACTGCCTGAAAAAACGATCATGACACGCATGGTTACCTTAAACCAAAAACAAGCGGCCTTGTATGAAAGTATTCGTCTTGCGATGGAAGATAAGGTGAAAAAAACTATTGCCAATAAAGGCTTGGCCCGCAGTCATATTATTATTTTGGATGCTTTGTTGAAGTTGCGGCAGGTGTGTTGCGATCCGCGTATTTTATCATTGAAGCAGGCGAAAAAAGTGGATGAATCGGCAAAACTGGACGCTTTGATGGATATGGTGCCTGAAATGTTGGAAGAAGGGCGGCGCATTCTTATTTTTTCACAGTTTACCAAGATGTTAGCATTGATTGAAGGAGAAATAAAATCGCGAAATATTTCTTACAGCAAGTTGACAGGGCAGACGCGCAAACGCGATGAAGCCATCGACAAATTCAAACAAGGTCATGCAGATGTATTTTTGATTAGTTTGAAAGCGGGTGGTGTGGGTTTGAATTTAACCGAAGCCGATACCGTAATTCACTATGATCCTTGGTGGAATCCTGCGGCTGAAAATCAAGCAACGGATCGAGTCCACCGTATTGGGCAGGATAAAGCGGTGTTTGTGTATAAATTGGTGGTTGAAAATAGTGTGGAAGAAAAAATCATTGCCATGCAGGAAAAGAAAAAGGCATTGGCCGATGCTGTTTATGAGACAGGTACAAAGAAAAATGAAACGATGTTAACAGCCCATGATATGGAGGCTTTGTTTGCACCCTTGGTTTAAGCGTGTGTTGCCAAAGTGTTTAGTTTTCTTTTACATTCACAGCTAAAAGGGCTTCTTTCGAAGGCACGCATGGCACAGGTATTTTGACACGATGTCCACTACCTGGTGCTGTGTCTGTTGGTTTGTTTTTGCGTGTATCCAGCATGTTTGAGATGGTGAAGGTATGGTTGCCTTTAGGATCAATCAATTCTACAGAATCGCCGACTGAAAACTTATTTTTCACATCAAACTCTGCCAAACCAGTGGCTTCATCATAGCCAATCAATTCTCCCGCAAAGCGTTGATTAAAGCGTAAAGATGCACCTTGTTCGTAGTTTTGATGTGCAGCGGTGTGTCGGCGTTGATAAAAACCATCGGTATAACCACGATTGGCCAAGGCATCGAGTTTGCGCATCAAACTCCAATCAAATGCTTTGCCTGCAACAGCATCGTTGATGGCTTGTTTATATAATTGTGTGGTACGTCCCACATAATAATGGGATTTGGTGCGCCCTTCGATTTTGAGCGAATCCACACCCATCTTCACCAAGCGCTCTACATGCTCGATGGCACGCAAATCACGCGAGTTCATGATATATGTACCATGCTCATCTTCCATGATGGGCATCAAGTCACCCTTACGGTTTTCTTCTTCAAGCATGTATATTTTATCAGCTTCGGGGTGACGCTCCAAACCGCCGCAGCTCGATGTTGATTGCGCAAAAGGCTGCGGGTTCATCATCGCTTGCATGGTCGTTGCATCCAATACATCACCACTCACATCTTCTTTACCTTCTTGCATATCGTATTTCCAGCGGCAAGCATTGGTGCAAGAGCCCTGATTCGCATCGCGATGATTAAAATAACCTGATAATAAACAACGCCCAGAATAAGCAATGCACAAAGCCCCATGTACAAACACTTCCAATTCCATATCAGGGCATTGCTGGCGAATTTCTTCGACTTCATCGAGTGAAATTTCACGCGATAAAATAATGCGTGAAATACCCACGGACTGCCAAAATTTTACCGCTGCATAATTCATGGTATTGGCTTGTACCGATAAATGTACGGGGATTTCAGGCCAACGCTCACGCACCATCATAATGAGACCAGGGTCTGCCATAATCAAAGCATCTGGTTGCATATCAATCACAGGCTGCATATGTTCAATGTAGCGTTTGAGCTTGTTGTTATGTGGCAATAAATTACTCGCCACAAAGAACTTTCTCCCGAGAGCATGGGCTTCATCAATGCCTATTTTTAGGTTATCCAATTGAAAGTCATTGTTGCGAACGCGCAATGAATAACGTGGTTGTCCAGCATACACAGCGTCTGCACCATAGGCGAAGGCATAACGCATATTTTTAAGGGTTCCTGCTGGTGCAAGGAGTTCAATGGTGGCTGGCATGTGGTTTCTCTCAAACTTTATTTGAAGTGCGAACTGTAGCATAAAAAAAGGCGACCTATAGGTCGCCTTTAAAACTGTAATAAGAAGCTTGATTTAGCTGATACTTTTTAAGAATGCCACAATCTTTTTACCTTTTTCACCACACATTTTTTGTGGTGGCATTTTGGTTTTAGCATGTGGGTCACCTGTAAACTCTTTGATGGCATCCTTTGAGTTGCAAACCCATTTGAGAAGTTTTTCTTCATCCCAAATCCAAGTCGCATTTTTTAATGCTTTGGAGTGCTTTTTAAAACCTGAGTGCCCTGCCAAGCGACCCACAACCCCCTTCAAATGCGGACCGACCTTGTCTTTCATTGTGAAGTTATGACAAGCTTTACATTTTCCCTCTGGGCTTGCCATTGCTTCTGTTGTACTTAGCCCTGTCAGTATAAATGCAGCAGTTGCCGCAATCATCAATGTATTTTTCATATCAAACCCTCCCCTGGTTAATAAGCCAATAAAAAAGGCACGCTTCCGCGTGCCTTAACTATATTATTTTGAGAAAACTTCGGTCGCTAATTCTAGGTAAGTAAACTTGCCATGATCAACATTTTTCTTAATAAGTCTCTTGTATTGCGCACTCATCATCTTGGCTTTCTTGTGATATTTTTTATAGTTTGCATTATCTGGGTTACCAGCAATATGTCTATCAGCCACTGCGAAACCACCAGCCCATACTGCCGCCAATGTTGCTGCATCACCATAGGCTGCTTGGATGTGTTTAAAAGATGGACCTGTAGCATTTTTATCAACTTTATGGCATGCCTTACATTTATTGGTTAAGCCACCAGCTGTAGCTTCAGTTACTGCCAAACCAGTCATCATAAATGCAGCAGTTGCTGCGATCATCAAAGTTTTTTTCATAGTTAAACTCCTCCTCAAGATACCAAAGCGAGACGTTATCGCCATCACGCCGATAGAGGGGGGGACTATAAAAAGGAGTGTGACATTGTGGAAGATGAATTATCTCCCCCTTGAGGTGAAACCTTTCCTCATGAAAAGAACATGAAGGATATCTTGAATGAAAAAAGCCACCCGAAGATGACTTTTATATTTTAAAATAATGGTGGCCAGACTTGGAATCGAACCAAGGACACAGGGATTTTCAGTCCCTTGCTCTACCGACTGAGCTATCTGGCCAAGCTGTCATACCCGCTTCAGCGCGGCGATTTCTAGTAAGAAGTGATGTAAGATGCAAGCAATATTTACAGATAAACTTTTTCGAGGCTATGCTTCGCCGTTCATTTGCCTGTTTATAGGCATTTTCAGGGAGGTTGAATGTCCATCAAATGTGATACATGGATTCGCCAAATGGCGCAAGAACAAGGTATGATTGAACCCTTTGTCGATGGGCAAGTAAAATATGCAGATGGGCAAGATTTGGTGTCCTATGGCTTGTCATCCTATGGCTATGATGTGCGTTGTGCCGATGAATTTAAAGTTTTTACCAATATCAATTCAGTGATTGTCGATCCTAAAAATTTTGATGAAAATAGTTTTGTCGATGTGAAATCCGATGTGTGCATTATTCCCCCCAATTCGTTTGCCTTGGCACGGACGGTGGAATATTTGCGTATCCCGCGTTCCGTTTTGACTATTTGCTTGGGTAAATCGACGTATGCACGTTGTGGTATTATTGTGAATGTCACGCCGCTTGAGCCTGAGTGGGAAGGTCATGTAACGTTAGAGTTCTCCAATACCACACCATTACCAGCAAAAATTTATGCAGGTGAAGGTGTGGCGCAATTTTTATTTTTTGGTGCGGATGATGAGTGTGAAATTTCATACAAAGATCGTGCAGGTAAGTATCAAGGTCAGACTGGCGTGACCGTTCCGAGGTTATAATGCGTTTGGATGCAATGTTTAAAAAAACAGATCAAGCTTTGATTTCGTGTGAATTTTTCCCGCCCAAGACAGATAAGGGTGAAGTCAACTTGTGGCGATGCTTGGATGAATTACAAGTGATTCAGCCTGCTTATATCTCTGTCACCTATGGTGCTGGCGGAAGTACACAGGAGCGTACCAAACGGATTGTTTTGGGTGTTAAAGAAAAAACAGGTTTAAGTCCAGTTGCGCATTTAACCTGTGTCGGCTCAACGCAAGAACAATTGGGCGACTTGTTGAATGATTATGCCAATGCAGGGATTGAAAATATTCTCGCCTTACGTGGCGATGCGCCCGATGGTCAAGATAGTTTTGAAGCTGTATCGGGTGGATTTTCCCATGCCACGGATTTGATTGAGTTTATTCATGGTAGAGCTGACTTCTCGATTGCTTGTGCCACCTATCCTGAAGGACACCCTGAATCCAAGGGTGGTATTGAGGATGACATTCGTTATTTAAAAATGAAGCAAGATTTGGGTGCGACATGTGCTGTCACACAATATTTCTTTGATAATGAACTCTTTTTTCGTTTTCGTGATGCCGCAGACAAGACTGGTGTTACCATGCCTTTAATTCCAGGCGTGATGCCTATTTTAAATTATGAACAAATTGTTCGTTTTTCAAACATGTGCGGCACTTCTATTTCTGATGAAGTGCATCAAAAAATGGAGCCTATCTCAGGCGATCTGGTTGCGGTTGCTGATATGGGTGTGGACTTAGCAGTGGCGCAATGTCGCGAACTGTTGAATGAAGGTGTGGCAGGTCTGCACTTTTATACATTGAATAAATCAGCCGCAACCATTGCGATTGTGAATGCTTTGGGTCTTGCCCAAGGCTAAGCCCAACAATTATTTGGGACTATCCGACATAGTGGCTTCAAGCTACTCTAGCCCGATGTTTAAGAAATATTTACAACAGCTTGACCGCTGGATGGTCACGCATGAAAATCTATACCTTGGATCTCTTGCGATTTTCGTGGGTGTTTTGGCAGGTTATGGTGCTTTGGGTCTGCGTTTTGGTATTGAATGGGTCAGTATGTTTTGGACTGGCGACAATACTTGGTCTGCAGCTCTGGGGTATATTCCTTGGTATATATACCTTATTGCACCCATATGTGCTGGTCTGATTGTTGGATTGATTAATGTTCACTGGCTTCCCAAGAATGAAGCGCGTGTGATTCCGGGGGTATTGGAGGCATTATCAGAGCGTGGTGGACGTATTAGCGTTCGTAAAATGTTTGCAGAAATCACCAGTAACATTGTCTCTGTGGGTAGTGGGGCATCCATGGGGCGTGAAGCACCTTCGGTTGCCTTGGGTGGCGCGTTGGCATCGCTGCTTGGGCAACTTTTTTACTTGTCTGAAAAGCAAATCCGCACCTTGGTGGGTTGTGGTGTGGCGGCAGGCATTGCGGCGGCATTCAATGCGCCAATTGCAGGCGTGTTGTTTGCCTTGGAAGTGATTCTTACGGATTATGCGGTGAGTACATTTACCCCTATTGTGTTGTCGGCGGTGATTGCGACGGTCATTACACGCGCCCATTTGGGCAATATGACGATGTTTTCTATTCCTGATTTTACCTTGGTTTCAAGCTGGGAGATTCCTGCTTATATTTTGTTGGGCATGCTGTGTGGTTTGTTGGCGACGGTGCTTTTGAAGGCACTGCCCATTGTTCGGCATCATTTTGAGAAAAATATTCCCAACGCTGTTTTTCGCCCAGCTATTGCGGGTTTGATTTTAGGTCTGTGTGCTTTGTTGGTGCCTGAAGTGATGTCGATTGGTTATGGCACGGTTGAATCGGTATTGTTGGAATCTGTCAATAGTCAATTGCTGGGATTTTCTGTGCCATTATTATTATTTTTAGGTGTGTTGATAGCCAGTAAATGTGTGGTCAGTGTGATTTGTTCGGGCGGTGGTTTTGGTGGTGGTATGATTGGTCCGTCCGTATTTATTGGTATTACTGTGGGCGGATTTTTTGGTTTGATTGCCCATGATATGTTCCCGACTGTTTCGGAATCCTATCAAGCTTACGCTTTGGTTGGGGCAGCAGCGATGGTGGCGGCGATGCTGCAAGCGCCGATGAGTTCTATTTTGATGATGTTTGAATTATCAGGCAATTATCAAGTGATGATGCCGTTGATGGCAGCCTGTGTGGTTGCGGCCTTGGTCAAGCGAATGTTTGGCACAGAATCCGCTGTGACCGAAGCCTTGAAAGAACGTGGTATTGAAACCGATTGGGGCTTAGAACGCTCGTGGATGCGAGCGATACCTGTCAAACGTATTCCTTGGAAGGCGGTGCCAAGCATTTCCGAACATGCCCGCTTGGATGCGTTGAAAAAAGCCTATGTCCAATCGGGTAAAGGCTGCGTGCAAGTCGTGGATGATGATGATTTGATGGTAGGTATTATTACTTTTTCAGATTTACAGGCATGGTTGCTTGATCCATCCTTGGATCAAGTGGTGGTGGCAGCAGAAATTGCCAATCGCAAAGTATTAACGATTTCTGAAGATGATAGTTTATTAAATGCGATTTCGCTTTTGGATCGGGTGGAGTTTGAACAAATGCCCGTGGTTTCAGCCGATAACCCGCGCAAAGTGTTAGGAATTTTATCCCGTAATGCCATTTTTTCGACGTATCATAAAATGATTGTGAAACACGGTGAAGCGATGGAGAACACACATGTTTGATTTGAATGCTGCGCAACAGCAAGCGGTGGAAGCAGGAGATGGCCCCCAATTGATTCTTGCGGGCGCGGGCTCAGGCAAAACACGCACGATTGTTCATCGTATTGGACATTTGATTTCAGCACAAAAGATTGCACCCCACCGTATTCTTGCCGTGACATTTACCAATAAAGCAGCGGCAGAATTAAAAACACGCTTGTCTGATTTGATGGGTGATGATGGTGGCGGCGTTGTTTCTGGAACCTTTCATGCCTTATCTCTACGTTTTTTGCGCCGTTATGCAGATGCTTTGGGTTTTCCTAAATCATTTCATGTGATTGATTCGGATGATCAACGTACATTGGTGAAACGGTTGCTCAAAGGGCGAAATATTGCGACGAATAAACTACACCCCTCGTATTTATTGGGTTGGATGGAGCAATGCAAACATGCGGGCTTATTGCCTGAACAAGCACCCGAACAAATGTGGAGCGGCATTGATTTGCGCGCACTCTATGAGGAATATCAACGGCAATTGCGCGAATTGGAGCGCATGGATTTTTCTGATTTAATTTTAAATACTGTGTGTTTGTTTCGCCATCATCCTGATATTTCAGTGGCGTTGCGTCGTCGTTTTGACCATGTCTTGGTGGATGAATACCAAGATACCAACCCCGTGCAACATGAGTGGCTCACACAATTATGTACAGAACATCATAACTTAACGGTGGTGGGTGATGATGATCAGTCGATTTATGGCTGGCGCGGTGCAGATGTACGGCATATTTTGGAATTTGAAAACCTTTGGATGGGTGTGACTGTCGGCGTACACTGTTTGGAAGAAAATTATCGCTCGACCCCATCCATTTTGAAGCTTGCCAATGCGATTATTGATGACAATACAGATCGCCATCAAAAAATATTACGTCCAACCCGTAAAAATGGATCAAAACCTACATGGTGTGTCTGTAATGATGAGTATGATGAGGCTCGAAACATTGCGCGTTTTTTTAAACAACGTGCAGATACGGGTGTGCATTGGGATGATATGGCAGTGCTGTACCGATCCAATCGTCAGTCGATGGCATTGGAGCAAGTGTTACGGCAAGAAAATATGCCCTATCAAATCATTGGCGGCGTGGGGTTCTTTGAACGCTTGGAAATTAAAGATGCCTTGAGCTTTTGGGCGTTGTTAAATCGCTGTGCTGATAGCATGCACTTGTTGCGTGTGGTCAATAAACCCAAGCGTGGCATTGGCTTGAAAGGTCAGGCGCAGATAGCTGAGCAATTGGCAGCTTCAGGTATGCGTGCATCGGATTGGCTGGATGTGTTGGCGAATGGTGATGCTGTGGGAGCGGCAAA
Source organism: Mariprofundaceae bacterium (assembly GCA_030950925.1). Lineage (GTDB taxonomy): Bacteria > Pseudomonadota > Zetaproteobacteria > Mariprofundales > Mariprofundaceae. The sequence goes on along the minus strand of JAUZQO010000013.1, from coordinate 2,529 downwards.
GAAGCTACAGCCTTTGGCACAATTGTTGGTTCGTTTGCATGCGACCATCGAGACGATGCCTGATCGTGGCTTGATGGCATTGCTAGAACAAACATCTTACATCCATAGTTTGCAATCTTTTGGTGAATTGGAAGCGGAATCACGCTTGGATAATATTCGCACCTTACAAAGTTATATTGAAATCTGCATGCAGGAGGATATGACGCCGATTGAATTGATGGATAGGGCGGCATTGTTGCAATCAGGTGAGGAAGATAAACAAGAGGATGTGCCGAAAATCAACTTGATGAGCTTGCATCGTGCCAAGGGTTTGGAATTTGATACGGTGGTGGTGGCAGGTGTTGAAGAGGGTTTATTGCCACATCAACGGGCGTTGGATGAGGGTGAAACAGGTATTGCAGAAGAACGCCGTTTACTTTATGTGGGTGTGACACGGGCTAAGAATGCTTTGTTGTTAACATCAGCACGGCAAAGGAAAGTGTTTGGTGATATGCACTATCCATTGGCAAGTCCATTTATTAAAGACTTGCCTCAAACTGTTTTACAACGCGATTTGCCTCAAAAAATCACCTCAAGCACTGTGGATATGCATGATTCAGGTTTGGCTATTGGAAGTCGTGTTTCCCACCCGAGCTTTGGTGAAGGGGTGATTTTATCGCTGGAAGGGAGTGGCGATGCGACACGTGTTTCGATTGAATTTGAACGTGTAGGACTCAAGCGCTTGATGTTGAAATATGCGGCATTACGAGATGCCAGCTAAAAAACCGGACTCTTGCACTATTTATATTGATGAACTAAGCTTAATTTATAATTATTTATCTTGTTATTTTTTTTTGGGGGGGGAAAACTAATATGAAAATATGCCGAAAATATCGAGGGCTTGCATGTGTGGCAGCCTTGGGATTAAGTCTCTCCGCTTGTGGTGGCGGTGGCTCAACAGCGACGACGACATCAGCTGTAGGTGGTGCTAGCAATAATATTGTTCAACTGGCAGGTGTGGTGGTCGATGGTTATATGAAGGGCGGGACGGCCTTTGTGGATAGAAACAACAATGGTCAGTGGGATGTAGGAGAGCCGGAATCTGTCACCGATATCAACGGCGCATTTACTTTAACGGGATTGAAAACGGGTGATGAAAATTACCCCATTGTTGTGGATATTCCTGCCACAGCTATTGATAGTGATACAGGGAAAGCTGTGGGAAAACATTCAATCATGAATACTCCCGCACCAAAAACTTTATTAAAGAAAGTGGTTGTTAGCCCAATCACGACGATGATTAAAACGGTGATGGATAACACCCCTGGGGCTGATAAATATACAGCAGCAGCAAAGGTTAAAAAGGATTTAAACTTAAGCAACCCTGCATCTGTTGATTTATTTGCGGATTATGTTGCAGCAAAAACAACGAATACTGATTATGCCAAGATTCATAAAGTGGCTCAGGTTGTTGCACGCACGGTGGCGAATCAGGTGGATCGTGTAAAAGCAGCCGCAGCAATAAGCAATACAGCAGCAACGCTTTCAGATGTGATTAGCTTGATTACAGCGCAAGTGCTGAATCAATTGGCAGTGATTGATAAAAAGGTCACTCAAACAGCCGTATGGACACCTGCACAAGCAGATACCATTGCAGTGAATGATACGGTGCCGTTGGATACTTATAGTCAGATCTTTAAAACAGCGGTAACGAATCAAATCAATGCAACTCAAGCCGCGACAAAAACGGCAAAAGCAGCCGCTGATCTTGCCAATGCCACAGCTCAAGCAGCGTTGGCACAAGCCAAGATAATTTTAGCGCAAGCTCAACAATTACAAGATCAATATGCAGCCAGTATTTCCACATATACCTATGTGCTCGCCAATTCAGCAGCTAAGAAAATTGCCGCCGACCCTTATGCAACGGTCACTCAAAAAGCAGCGGCGACTGCCGCTGTTGCCGCCGATCCTTATGCAACGGCCGTTCAAAAAACAGCAGCGACTACTGCCGCTACTCTTGCTGCCGCAACGCCAGTGATTACTTTGAAGGGTAATGTCATCATGAGTATTGCCAAGGGTTCAAAATTTGTTGATCCTGGAAGTGTTGTTCTAGATAATATAGACAAAAACTTACAAGCTAAGGTGACGGGTACAGTCAACACACAGGCGTTGGGTTCTTATGTTTTGCTTTATAATGTAACAGATTCCAATGGTAATAAAGCCAGCCCTGTGACACGCACGGTGACCGTGGTAAAGGATACTGTTTCTCCAGTCATTGCATATACTGGGGCAAAGCTATTCAATCTTAAACTTACTCAAGCATTCGCAATTCCAAAAGTCACAGTCACGGATAATATTGATAAAAACTTGCAGCCTACAGTAGCCAGGAATGTGAATACTAAGATGGTGGGTAGCTATCGAGTGACATATAACGCTACGGATAGTTCAGGTAATCAAGCTGTGCCTTTGACGATTGTCGTGAAGGTCAGCGATCAAACGGCACCAGTGATTAAACTCAAAGGGCTTCCCGTTCAAACCATGGTACAAGGC
>JAUZQO010000012.1 GCA_030950925.1 Mariprofundaceae bacterium | reverse complement strand
AATGCTCCGCAGTACTAACGGGGTGAATGAGCAATTCCCTGCACAGGACTTTAACCCGCTAGATTGATTGCCGATGACGGCGTGCGACTTGACCCCTATATTCTTTCGCGCATAAGGGTAACGTCCCCTTTTACACATCTGCCAAGGGAAGCCTTCAGCGGCATCTTGCTTGATGTGCTTGCCGTGTTTATTAGACAATAATGTGCCTGAAACCCAAACATCATCGCCAACGGTTACGTTATCGCTAAACCCTGCGTTCTTGTCTCTATCATGCCCAATAAGCATGGGTAACTTTTGCGGTAGATGAATGCTAGATAACTCAAAAGCCACCTCGCCCCAAAATGGGTGATTAAGTATAGCACCTGTATATGCGATACCGCTAAATGTTGTTGCATCGCCTGCTTTGCTTAGGCTTGCAGGTGCGGCGAATCGATATGCTTCGTGGGGTACCTTTATTTTATCCTACCGCATTTTTGCTTGTGTCTGAGCGTGTTAAAAGAGGAAGCCTTGCCCTTTGGTTGCGCCTGCCCCTATACTTACGGCATGGATGAAAAGCAAACTATTGACTTGATTGCCCAAAATATTGCGCCATTACTGCATGCACTACTGTGGCTTATTGGCATTGTGCTCACTATTTTCGCTGCTACCATGGTGTGGGCTTGGAAAATGTCCGCTATATTCACCAATATCACCAATGATATATCATCCTTAAAGACTTCTGTGGAAAAGCTTGTTTTCAGAGTTGACACCATAGATAGAAAGCTTGATCACATGGATGCGCAGCTTGTTAAGCTGGATGTTCATTTTCCTGATGCGCCAAATTATCAAGCCTTATCCGTTTACACGCAAGCAAACTCACCACTTACCTTGACCGAAGAAGGTGAAAGGATGCTGAGCGATTCGGGCTTTTATAAAGTCCTTGAAGAGAACAAAGGCATATTTGACGGCATTATAGCCAACGCTGAAACACGCATCGACCAAGAAGCCTTTGTTGAAAAAGCAGCCTTTGAGAAAATCGAAGCCATGTTTAATGAGGACAATGTTATTGTCGCCCCTGTTGCTCAATTCATGTATGAACAAGGCATGCGGCAAAGTGAGCAGGTGTACAATGGTGCAACCCGAGCCTTTGGCGTTGCAGCTAGAGATGCAATATTCTTGCGTATGGGTATCAATCCACCCATAGCCAAGCAGCATCAATAAAGCGACCCACCACAGACCGCCCTACTTCGCCTCAGCCATTGATTGCAACATCGCCAAATCACGCACCGCAGCATGAATGGTTATTTTAAACTCTGTTAACTCAAAAAAGGGCATCCATGACACTATACGACAAGCTACAACACGCATCCAGCGAAGAAGATGTGAAAGATTTGTACATCCAAGCCCTTGGCTTGAAGAATTATCAGAAAAACCTCATTGATATTCAGACCAAAGAAGTATGGTTTGAAGCCAAAGACACGGGCAAACACTCGACCTACGCCATGTTTACCCAGCTGCTGCATTATGTGCAAGTTGCCTTGAACACTGGCGAACATGTACCACCCTTTTTAGCAGTCATAGACACCGAAAAAGCCGCCATTATGCGCAGCGAAGAGGTGTTGCCCTTTCTTGCCAAGAAAACCATCAAATGGGGCAAATCAGCCAGCAACTACACCCCAGCCGCTTTGGATGCAGTGTCGGCATTTATTGGCACTCACTTTGTATCTTACAACATCAAAAACCACGAACAAGAATTTATCAGCACCTTAAAGGCAGCCATTGTCAGCGGTAAAATCGTGCGTACGCCCATCACCCCTGATAATTTAAAGCAGGTCTTTGATAAGTGGGTCGCCATGATTGGCAGAGAGATTGACGGCGTTGCCCAAGAGGATTACGCCCTACTTTTTTACGCTGACATCATGCACGATGGCACGGTTTCAACCCACGACAACTTGCCCGCCGAACTTCTGCACAAAAACAACAAAGCGGTGTTTGCTTTGCGCGGCAAGATATATGCCTTGGGCAGCAGCGAAGGTTATACACGCTTTTGGAACATCTACCACAAGCCCCCAAAATCCGAATACCGCGACTACCTGCTAGAGCGGCGCGATAGTTTAATCCCCTTGGATGAACGCAGCTTTAAGGGCGCATTTTACACCCCATTAACCGTGGTCGATAAAGCCTACGACACTTTAAGCGATACCTTGGGCGAAAACTGGCAAAAGAAATACATCGTATGGGATATGTGTTGTGGCGTGGGTAATTTAGAGGTCAAACACAGCAACCATAGAAACATCTACATGAGTACACTGGATCAAGAAGATATAGATGTCATGCAAGCCACGCGAACCTGTGTCGCCGCCCAACGCTTTCAATATGATTATTTGAATGATGACATTACCGATGATGGCAATATTGACTACAGCCTAAGCAACAAAATGCCAGCAGGCTTGCGTCAAGCGATTAAGGATGGAAAGAAGCTATTGGTGTTGATGAATCCGCCTTATGCGGAAGCGACGAATAATCATAATATTACGTTGAATGATGACAACTCTGAAAGTAAAAAAGGTGTCTCAAAAACACGGGTTGCTAAGCTGATGGGTACTCAAGGCTATGCCGCACGTGAATTGTTTGTGCAATTTGTAGCACGTATCGCCCAAGAAATACCCAACGCCACCCTTGCCATGTTTAGCACGTTAAAATATGTCAATGCGCCCAATTTTGAGAAGTTTAGGCAAGGCTGGAACGCCAAATATTTGGGTGGCTTTGTGGTGCATAGCAAAGCTTTTGACGGTTTAAAAGGCAACTTCCCCATTGGTTTTTTAATCTGGCAAACAAAACAAAACACCAAGCGAAAAACACCGATAACACAAATCACTGCCGAAGCCTTGGATAAACATGCGCAAGCCATTGGTGAGAAGAGTTTCTACAATATTCCAAATAGTGATTTTTTAAGCAAGTGGATTATTCGTGCAAAAGCTAACAATACAGATGCACTACCTTTAAAAAATGCAATATCACCAACAACTTCTATAAAAGATGTTCGAGGGACTAAGTGGGCGGACGGGGCTATTGGCAGCATGATTTGCCCAGGAAGTGATTTGCAACATGCTAATTTGACAGCACTACTGTCCTCTGGCTATTGCAGTGCAGGCGGTTTTTTTGTAACTGACAAAAACCTATGGCAAGCCGCTATTGTTTTTTCAGTGCGCCGCCTCATTAAACCTACATGGCTTAACGACCGTGACCAGTTCTTGCAGCCTACAGAACCTTTAACCCCTGCATTCAAACATGATTGTTTAATCTGGATGCTGTTTAGTGGCAGCAATTTAACTGCCAGTGCCGATGGCTTGCAGTGGAACGACAAAACATGGTCAATCGTCAACCACTTCATTCCTTTCAGTGAAACAGAGGTCAACGCCCCTAGCCGCTTTGAGTCGGATTTTATGGTGCAATATTTAGCCGATAAAAAACTATCCCCCCAAGCCAAGCAAGTGTTGGCAGCAGGCAAGCAGTTATGGCAAGCTTATTTTAAGCATACCGATGTCCACAGCGTGCGCGATAGCTTAAAATTAAATCGGGCAGATGTGGGCTGGTACCAAGTGCGCAAAGCTTTGCAGGCACGCAACCAAGGCAGTGATATGCCGCCTGTGTCGTTTGCATCCTTTGAACAAGCCTACGCCAGCTTAACAGAAAAACTACGCCCACAAGTGTATGAACTGGGCTTTTTGAAGCGCTAAATCAAGAGCGTCGCCATAGAGTGGTAATAAGATAATTCATGAATTGACTTACCTTTTGCCGTCATTCCCTTGAAGAAGGGAATCCACAAATTGCAAGGCATGATAGGTTGATGGATGCCCACCTTCGCGAGCATGACGGCAAGTCTATTCATGAATCACTATACCTATTAAGCTCATTTCCCTCATTCCCATGCGCCAGCGTGGGAATGCATAAAGCCTTGGAAAAGTTGATGCCTATTGTCTTGGCGTATGCATGCCCACCGAGGACGGTGGGAACGAGGAAACACCATTATTTACGTTAAGAACTGATGTTACGCACCCAGTACATATGTTAATCTTCGGGCATGAGAAATCCCAACATATTTGAAGGCTATGTCGCAAAATACTGTTGAAACTATTCCTGAAACATAAAACATCTTTTATTTCAATCAGTTGAATATACGAAAAA
>JAUZQO010000011.1 GCA_030950925.1 Mariprofundaceae bacterium | reverse complement strand
GCATATTCCCCTCAATCAGTCGCTTGGGGTTACGAGCTTGCGTGAGCTTATCTTTAGCGCGTTGGCTAGCCTCTATTGAACGGGTAGCCACCAGCGATATCTGGGCGACCTCGTGAACGTGGTTGTATGGAAGGATTCTTCTAGCCATTGCGTGCAAGCTCGCGACTGATACAGCTTCGTGGACGGTTCAACTTTCCTGCTATATCAAATGGTGATTGACCCAGTTCCAAACTCACTTGTATCAAACTTCGCTCTTCAATCGTTAAGTGTGTATAGTATTTTCCCATGCCAGCAATTTAACCTCAATCGCTGTTGCACTTATACTTTGAGTCCGCCAAGGGCTTAAAACTTTCAAATGAAACAAAATGCCAAATAAGTATTATTGAAGGTCAGGGCATGGCAACAAAACAGGATGTTGTTGAAAGTGCGATTCACCTTCTTTACTCAATTATGCCCGATGATAGAAATGATAGAAAACCATTATCAATGGTTGTGGATCAAGCCATTTAACATGTCAGAATCTCAAAAGAAGATAATAATCAGCAGAAAGATGACCTTGAAAGTAAGTAGACAAAAATAAATAACAGTGAAAAGGTGTGTTTCGTGGGTTTTCTGATTAAATTCGGGGCATGAGAAATCCTTACCAGTTTTATGCAGTCGTATTACCAGGCTTAGAAATCATCGCAGCCCAAGAACTTAGCCATTTATCTGCTCATGATATTCGTGAAGATGAAGGGGGTGTACATTTTTCAGGCACCTTAGACATTCTTTATCGCATCAGTTTGAGAGTCCGATCTATCACCCGTATTTTATTAAGGGTGGGAAAGTGTCATGCGATGTCAGCAGCTGAACTTGAACATCAGATTGCCCATATGCGCTGGGAACATGTCATACCGCAAGGTGCAAGGATTGCGGTCAAAGCCAGCAGTGAACATTCAAAATTAACACATTCGGAACATATTGCTGAAGCTGTTGAAGGTGGTATTCGTCAGGCTCTGGGGAAACGATTACAGAAACCTGGTGAAAGCCAACAAACCATCTACATCCATATCACAAATAACCATTGTGATATCCGTGTGGATTGTTCAGGTGAACGACTGGATCGCCGTGGCTATCGCTTGGCATCTGCGAAAGCGCCCATTCGTGAAACCTTAGCCGCAGGCTTATTACAGTGGATGGGTTGGAAATCAGAGGAAACCTTACGTATTCCCATGTGTGGTTCTGGCACCTTTGCGATTGAAGCTTCGCAAATGAGTCAACATATAGCAGCCAATATCGAGCATAACTTTCCCTTTTGTGATTGGGATATTTTTAAGGAGAAACGCTGGCAACGGGTTTTAGAACGTACACAAGCGATGAAAAAAGAAGCAAGTTGCAAAATTTATGTATCTGATTTACAACAAGGTGCGCTTAAGGCATGCGAAAGCAATGCTAAAAGGGCAGGGGTGTTATCAAATTTATGTCTATCGCAACAAGATATACGCCAGCTTCAACCACAAGATGAAGAAGTTGGACTTATCATGTGTAATCCACCTTATGGCTTACGGATTGAATCTGAAGGTGAAGCCTTTTATCAAATGCTTGGAAGCATCTTGAAAAAATCCTTCAACGGTTGGCGAATCATGGTGATTTGCCCAAGCTGGAAGCATGAACGCGCTTTGGGTATGCCTGTACGTCGTCGTCTCAAGGTACGTCATGGGGGAATATGGTTGGATGCGTTGGATGTGAGTCAGCAAGAAGTGTCTGCATACAAGGATTAAACACCCATGAAAAAACATCAAACAACTTCAACAGTCCAGTCAAGCACTTCACTTGCCTTATGGTTATGCTTACTTGCGCCTGTGTTCATTTTTCCATTGATGATCAATGTTCGTTTGTTTCCGATGATTGCACCCAATGAGGAGCCCAAATGGGGACTTCTCATTTTATGTGGGGTTTGGATTGCATTGGCAGGTGCCTATGCACTTTGGCAACAAAAAAAGACACTTACATTATCATGGACGCGGTCAGGCTTGGCTCTTTTTTTATTCTACGGCTTGCTCGCTATCGGTATTTTTATTGGACCCAACACCACCGAAGGTTGGATTCGTTTTTCTTTTTGGTTGGCATCTTTGGCAATATTTCTAAGCACTGTATGGGCTTGGAGATATGAATCACGCTTCCATAACGTATGGAAATGGTTGATATCACTGGGTAGTTTTGTTTTTTCTGTGCATTATTGGAAAGGCTACTTTTTGGATTATGGCACGCCCAACTATAACTTCAGCGTGCTTTTTTCACCCATTGGACATGTGAATTTCACAGGTGATGCCTTAATTATTCTTTTACCCGTGCTTATCTACCTTTTAATCAGCGAAAACCATGGCATTCTTCGTGTATTGAACTGGTTTTCTGTTGCTACACTGGGAGCAATTCTGCTGGTGGCTTCTAGCCGTGGTGCTTTGGGCGGCGTGACCTTGGGTGCTTTGCTAACCCTCACCTTGATGTTACGCCACCATCGTTATTTCCGATCATTGGCATGGAAATCAAGTCTGACCTGGGTTCCTGCTGGGCTTCTCATCAGTGCCTTGCTGGCATCCTTCATCACCTATGAGCTTTTGCCCTATCATTATCGTGATTTAGCGCGTCTTTCGGCATCCGTGGGTAGTGCTGTTGAAGATAAAGCTATGAAACCACTCACACCCAATGTTCCACAACCACCTTTGGCAGAAATGTGGCATGCATTGACACCTGTTTTGGGGGCAGATCGTGTGACCATCTATGGCTCTGCCACTGCCATGGTGATGGATGCTCCGATACTGGGTCAAGGAACAGGTAATTTTTTTACGGTTTATCCCGTATTTAGCAACCATTATCCTGATTTTAGGGATGCTTTGAGTAGCGCTCGAACCTTTACGACCAACCCACACAATATTGTGTTTCAAATAGCCACACAGCAAGGGATTCCCGCTGCGATTATTTTTATCGGTTTATTATTATTCTTTTGGGGACGTTTGCTTGTTTATGTTTGGAAACAGTGGGACACATGGTTAGCGATGGGTTGTATGGGTGTCACAGCCGCATTATTTGATGCGATGTTTAATCATGTGTTTTTCAATCCTGCCAGCATGTTTATCTTTGCCATCTTTGCAGGTGGATGGTGGGGAGCAATGAAAGCATTGCCTAGGTTTGGCGATGTATGGACTGTTCCTTCACCATATATACGACCTATGGCAGTAAGCTGTGTACTTGCCGCTTTATTGCTCAGTATTTTGCCGACACGTTGGTTAATTTCTGAATGGTATGCAGGTTCTGCCATGTCTCACATGCGTCAACCCAGCATTGCCAACATGGAATACCAGAAAGCCTATGCTTGGGATAAGGATAATTTTAGAGCGGTCTTTGGTGTTGCACAAGCAGCTTATCAGCAAAAGCGTTTTGCTGATGCAGTGGTTTATTTGCAACACTTTGAGACGATTTATCCTTATAATCCACCAGCACTCAACCTTTTGGGTGCGGCATATTTGATGAACCATCAATATGAGGAAGCAGGTCAGGCTTTTCAACGTGCGGTGAATATTTTACCTGATTTTACCATGGCACAACAAAATTTAGCGCGTATTCAGATGATCTTGCAACAACAGCATTGATTGTAGGCAGCATACTTCGTGAAGTTCTCTCGGTATTCAGGTTGCATGAATTTTCTACTTGTTTTTTTTGTATGGAAACATAGACATTCACGATGCTTGTATCTGCTTCCTCCCCTCCATTATCATCCCAAACCATGGGTTTAGCTTGGCAACTATCTGAACTCGCCCAACAATCAGGTTTGCATGTTTATATTTGCCCCGATGTTCGAAGTTATCGGGCTTTAGCTGAAGAATTGGCGTTTTTTTTACACGATAAGCCTGAATTATTCTGGCGTTTTCCTGCGTGGGAAGTGCTGCCTTATGATCGTGTCTCGCCACACCACAGTATTGTGGGGGAACGCTTTGCCACCTTGGGGCGCTTACTCAATACCCCCAACCCCCAAGGCATTGTTTTGACAGCATTGCCCGCTTGGTTGCAGCGTATTGCACCACCTGAATCGGTGGCTGCGCATGTTTGGCAGTTAAACATTGGGCATACTTTGGACATTAGCACACTGAAAGAAAAGTTGACCGAAGCAGGCATGATGCCCAGTGAACGGGTGTTGGCGGTGGGGGAGTTTGCCGCACGTGGTGGGCTTTTTGATATTTGGCCCGCCACAGAAGATCAGCCATTGCGTATTGATTTGTTTGGTGATGAGATTGAATCCATTCGACGATTTGATCCTGAAACCCAGCGGTCGGGTGAGCGTTTAACCCATTTTACCTCCGTACCTGTACGTGAAGTGATTTTAGATGCCCATGGACAAGCAACATTTACAGCCGCTTTTCGCGCCCGTTTTCCGCAGTATCGAACCCATCCTATTTTAACGGCTGTCCAAGCAGGTCGCCCTCATCCAGGGATTGAAGCTTTGTTACCGTTGGCTTATGATACATCCGTACGCTTATTGGATTACTTACCCTCAAATAGCCAAATTTTAGCCACAAAAGATATGCAACAACGCCGTGATGCGTTTGCCAATCAAGTGCGTAGTCAGTTTGATATGGTGCGTAGCAACCGTGAACCAAGCATTGCACCACAAGAATTGTTTGCCATTGAATCGAAGCTTGCATATCAAACTATTCAGCAGCATCCTGATATTCAATCCGCACCTTCCTTGCTTGATTTCCAAGAGTACACGCAACCCCTTCATCATTTACAAGATATATTGCAACAGCATGTCAATGATGGTGGTCGTATTCTTTTGGTGGCACATGGTTTGGGGCAACAAGAACGCATGTGTGAAGCTTTGCACCACGTACAGGAGAAAATTTCTCATCTTGATCGTTGGTCTGACATGCCAAACACTGGCATCGCTTGCATCATCGGTAGTTTGGAATCTGGTTTTTTACGCACATCCGATAAGCTTCTGATTCTCACAGGACGAGAGTTATTGGGGCAACGCCTACCGCGTAAACGCGGTAAAGGTTCAACGATTCTAAGGGCAGATGTATTCACCTCTTTGGCGGAATTGAAGCAGGGCGATGCTGTGGTGCATGAGGATCATGGTATTGGACGTTACCTTGGTTTAGAAAGTATGGGTGAAGTCGATGAGCAAGCGGACTTTATCAAAATTGCCTATGCAGGGGATGCACAAGTCTTTATCCCCGTGGAAGATTTGGCACGTTTGCATCGTTACACGGGGGATGACTCACCCGTCTTGAACAAATTGGGTTCAGAGAAGTGGAAAAAAACACGTGAACGTGTGCAGCGTGATTTATTATCCATGGCGCATGAATTGATTGAAACCGAAGCCGAGCGCAACCATGCCACACGACCACCGATTTATTTGGAAGGCGATTTGTTGGAACGTTATGATGAATTTTCAGCACGTTTTCCTTTTGAAGAAACCGATGATCAAGCCGCTGCTATTGATGCGGTATTGGATGATTTGAGCAAACCTCGCCCCATGGATCGGGTGATTTGTGGTGATGTTGGCTTTGGTAAAACAGAAGTGGCGATGCGTGCCGCTTTCACTGTCGCGGCTTCAGGTCGGCAAGTGGCGTTGCTTGCGCCCACCACGGTGCTTGCCAATCAACATTTTAGTAGTTTTTCAGAGCGTTTTTCGGGCTTGGGGTTAAAAGTAGAACTCATTTCTCGTTTGCAAGGCAAGAAAGACAGTGATCGTATCATTCGTGAACTGAAAAATGGTGATATTCGTATACTTGTGGGAACGCACCGTTTACTCAGTGATACCTTTCAATTTGCTGATTTGGGCCTTGTGATTGTCGATGAAGAACAACGTTTTGGTGTGAAACACAAACAAAAACTCAAAGCCATGCATGCCAGTGTGGACTTGCTCACGCTCACAGCCACACCCATTCCACGGACCCTGCACCAAACCTTGGCAGGTTTACGCACCGTTTCGATTATCAGTACACCGCCAGCAGAACGCGAAGCCATTCGTACGATGGTGACAAGCTTTGATGCCCATGTTGCCAATGAAGCCATACGCCGTGAGTTGTATCGCGGTGGGCAAATTTATTATTTGCACAACCATGTTAAAAGTATTGAACGCATTGCCAAACGGCTGCGTGATGAAGTGCCAGAAGCTGAAATTGGCATTGCCCATGGACAAATGCCTGCGGCACAACTGGATCGTCAAATGATGGATTTTTATGAAGGTCGTTTACATGTTTTGGTATGTACCACGATTGTGGAGTCTGGCTTGGATGTCCCCAATGCCAATACCTTGATTGTGGAGCGAGCCGATATGTTGGGTTTGGCGCAACTGCATCAAATTCGTGGGCGTGTGGGGAGAAGTCATCGCCAAGCCTATGCCTATTTGTTCACACCCGATGCCAGATCCTTGAGCCGTGATGCACGCGAACGTTTGCAAGCCATCGCCGAACATACGGAGTTGGGTGCAGGTTTTTTATTGGCGCGTCAGGATATGGAAATTCGTGGTGCAGGTAACCTTCTGGGTGCTGAACAAAGCGGTAAGATTGAAGATATTGGTTTGGATATGTATATGGATATGCTATCCGATGCAGTGGCAGAAGCGCGTGGCAATGGGCAAGCGTTGAAAAAGAAAGCTTTGGATATGCGTGTGGGTATGAATGCAATTTTACCACCTGATTATATTCCGCAATCGGGTGAGCGTTTGGCATTGTACCGCCGTATTGCACGGGCTGATTCTGATGAACACATTAGCCTATTGTTTGAAGAAATGACGGATCGTTTTGGAAAAATGCCAGAAACAGCACGACTTACCTTAGAGGTCGCACGGCTGCATTGGCGTGGTCAACAGTTGTGCATGTCGGCTATGCGTAGCACATCGTTTGGGATGCGCTTTCACTTCACACCTGAATCACCCATTGACCCTGTGAACATGATGATGCGTGTGCAACAAGAACCCAAGCGTTTCAAACTCACCCCAGATGGTCATTTAACCGTGGCTTGGGATGATCCTGAACCGTTACAACGCTTGAAAGGATGCGCGGCATTTTTGGATGCGTTGATGAAGGCATAATCTATGCTTTGAAAGGGGAACCACTCTTTTACATCCTCTCTTGCTTGTTCCTTGTACTTGTTTGACCTTACAGCCTTCATTCCACACGATAACAAGAGAGAATTATGCCAAAATAGGAGTTTTCATGCGTCATTATGATTTATTGGTGGTGGGATCAGGACCTGCTGGGCAACGAGCGGCGATTCAGGCTGCCAAACATGGGAAAACAGTCGGTTTGATCGAGCGCAAACCGCATATTGGTGGGGCGGGGCTGCAAACAGGTACGATTCCAAGTAAATCTCTGCGTGAAATTGCATATTCTTGTACCATTGGTGCGAGTCATGGCATGCGGAATAGCTATCCAGACATTACCCGACAACACAATTTTCTAAGTGAATCTATTCGCAAGAAAGATATTATTATCGACAAACAAGAGTCTGTATTTCTCAACCAGTTGATGCGCAATGGTGTGACTTTAATTCCAGGCGAGGCCAGTTTTTTGGATGAACATACCTTGCAAGTGTTGAGTCCAAACGGTCAAACCGTATCGCTTCATGCAGACCATATGATTTTAGCCACGGGTTCACGTCCGCGTCGCCCAGAGGATGTACCTTTTGATAAGAAACGTGTATTGGACTCCACATCCATACTGCACATGGAACGCTTGCCCCAAACATTGACGATTTTGGGCGGTGGTGTGATTGCCTGTGAATTTGCTACCATTTATGCCTCGCTGGGCGTGGAAGTCACAATTGTGGATTCACATGTTAAAGTACTTGGTTTTTTATGTGAAGATATTTCTGAAAACCTCAGTCATTGCATGAGGAATATGGGTATTAAAATGTTGATGGAACAAAATATTGGCAAAATTACACGTTTGGATGACAAGGTTGCTGTTGAACTCAACGATCAAACCTTGGAAAGTGATTGTTTGCTCTATGCTTTGGGACGAGTACCCAATACCGAAGGTTTGAAGTTGGAAATTCTGGGTATTGATATGCAAGCTCGTGGATGGGTTCGCGTGAATGAACATTTTCAAACCAATCTTTCACATATTTATGCGGTCGGTGATTTGGTCGGTTCACCAGCATTGGCTGCGACAGGTATGGAACAAGGTCGTATCGCGGCCATGCATGCCTGTGATGCCAAAGCCAATATCACAACCAATCATTTGCCCATGGCAGTGTACACTATTCCCGAAGTGGCATGGGTGGGGAAAACAACCGCTGAACTGGATGCGGCGCAAGTGAATTATGTGGTTGGACATGGTCTTTATCGAGAAACAGCACGTGGGCAAATTATTGGTGATGCCAATGGTTTGTTAAAGCTCTTGGTGGAGAAAGAAAGTAAAAAGATATTGGGTGTTCATATTGTTGGAGAACTGGCAAGTGAATTGGTTCATATTGGACAAATGGTGATGAACCTTGATGGTACGGTGGATGCGTTGGCAATGCATGTATTCAATTATCCAACCTTGGCAGAATGTTACAAAATTGCTGCCCTAGATTGTTGTAACCAGTTGAATGATTCACTGATGTTACACACTCCGTCACCCTCGACACAAGCACGCGAGGGTGACGATGATAATAACGCTCAATCAATGCATGATTGACTATATTTATAAGGCGTTACGCATCTTTCCATTTAATCGAACAGCCAATGGTTGGATGTTGAATTTTTGGGGAAGCTTCACCCTTCAGCATGGCTTGTGTAGCAGGCAAAAGTTCTTCAACGGTCACTTTGCTTTCATCTTTCCAATAATCATCAATGCGACCATGATAGTATAGACTTGCATCATTTTTGAATAAATACAAATCAGGGGTGCATTGGGCATCAAAGGCTTTAGCAACACTTTGAGATTCATCGGCTAAATAAGGGAAATCAATACCCCATTCCTTGATTTTTTCTTGCATGGCAGGAAGCGCATCTTCTGGGAAATCAGGGTGGATATTGGGATTGATGGCGATGGTATTGATACCCTGTGCATGTAATGTTTTAGCATGTCGAATCAGACGTGGCCAAACAGCAATGGCATAGGGGCAGTGGTTGCAAGTGAAGGCAATCAATAGCCCATTTTCACCCATGAAATCCTGTAAAATGACTGTGTTTAATGATGTATCTTGCAATTGTGCTTGGGGTAATTTCCAACCCAAATCAACGTGAATGGATGCGACAAGTGCCATGGTTAAACTCCTTATTTATGCTGTAATACGTGCTTCTTTTTGTTGCTCACATTGGATAAGCCATTCATCCACTGCTTGACCAATGGCTTCAATGTTTTGTGCCGCTTTTTGCCCAGGAAACATGGTAGCCGGTGTTTCTCCAGCACCAATTGCGCGAGGGAAATCTTGGTATTGATTCATCACCTTGCCAATGACTGTAGCAGGTGTGCTTTTTAAGGCTTTTTTTGTATCATCACCAAGAAGGCTTTGTTGGATATAACGGTTAAGAATATAGGCTATGGGTTTATCCGCATCCAAACCTGCTTCCAATGAAGCATAGGAAGCATCAATATCAATGGCAGAAGGTTGCACTGGGATAATCAAAGCATCGGATGCATGAATGGCGGCGCGAACCGTTGATTTATCCGTACCAGGTGTATCCAATAAAATGTAATCCACATCCAAATTGCGACATGCACGAATTTCAGAGGGAAGGTTAACGGCATAGACTTTAATGCCTTTTAATGGGCTATTTTCAACCTGTTGTTTCTTCCAATAGACGGAAGAACCTTGTGGATCACAATCAATCACAGCGACTGAAAAACCAGCCAAATGCCAACGGGCAGCCAATGATAAGGTGAGGGTTGTTTTTCCTACACCACCTTTTTGATTCATCAATGTGATGACTCGCATGCCTAGACCTCTCTATACAATTTTCTTGTATTTGATACGGTGAGGCTGGCTTGCATCTTTGCCAAGTCTCCGTTCTTTATCTTTTTCGTATTCGGCAAAATTGCCTTCAAACCATTCGATATGCCCTTCATCTTCATAAGCCAAAATATGTGTCGCAATGCGATCCAAGAACCAGCGATCATGCGAAATAACAACAGCGCAACCTGCAAAATCTAGCAAGGCTTCTTCAAGCGCGCGCAATGTTTCCACATCCAAATCATTGGTCGGCTCATCGAGTAGCAATACATTGCCACCTTCTTTCAGCATCTTCGCCAAATGGACGCGGTTGCGTTCACCACCAGATAAGTGGGCCATCTGTTTTTGCTGGTCAGCACCTTTGAAGTTAAAGCGACCACAATAAGCGCGTGAAGCCACCTCTTGATTACCCAACATCATGGTATCTGAACCGCCTGATATTTCTTCCCACACGGTTTTTTGACCATCCAAGGCATCACGGGATTGATCGACATAAGCCAGTTGAACGGTTTCACCAATGGTCAGTGTGCCTGAATCAGGTTTTTCTTGTCCCGTAATCATGCGAAATAGTGTGGTTTTACCTGCACCATTCGCACCAATCACCCCCACAATACCACCACGAGGTAAATTAAAATTCAAATCATCATATAAAATACGATCACCATAGGATTTCTTCACGTGTTCTGCTTGAATCACAATATCACCCAAGCGTTCAGCAACTGGGATGAAAATTTGTTTGGTGGCATTACGTGTTTGCACATCCACATTGGCAAGCTCATCGAATGCTTTTAAGCGTGCCTTGGATTTGCTATGTCGCCCTTTACTACCTGCTCGCACCCATTCCAATTCTTGTTTGATGGCTTTTTGGCGCGAGGATTCTTGTTTTTCTTCCGTAGCAAGCCGTTTTTCTTTCTGTTCCAACCAAGAGGAATAATTACCTTCAAAGGGAATACCACGACCACGATCCAATTCTAAAATCCAACCTGCCACATTATCCAAGAAATAACGGTCATGGGTGACAGCCACCACCGTCCCTGTAAAATCGTGTAAAAACCGCTCCAACCAAGCCACAGATTCTGCATCCAAATGGTTGGTCGGCTCATCCAAAAGCAACATATCGGGATTGGAAAGAAGTAAGCGACACAAGGCTACCCGACGACGCTCACCACCTGATAGTTTACTTACATCAGCATCCCAATCGGGCAAACGCAAAGCATCGGCAGCAATACCAAGTTTTCGATCCAAATTATGACCATCACCAGCATCAATATAGTCTTCCAACTGCGCTTGCTTCTTGGCAATGGCATCAAAGTCTGCATCTGGTTCTGCATAAGCAGCATAGACTGCATCAAGTTCTGCCAAAGCATTTTTCATGGGTTGAACAGCTTCTTCAACATTGCCACGTACATCTTTGCTTTCATCCAGCTCTGGTTCTTGGGATAAATAACCAATGTTAATACGTGGCGCAGGTCGTGCCTCACCCAAAATATCCGTATCAATGCCTGCCATAATTTTAAGCAGTGTGGATTTACCTGAACCATTCAAGCCCAACACACCAATCTTTGCACCTGGATAAAAAGAAAGGTAAATATCTTTTAAAATTTCTTTTTTACCATCGACAATTTTGCCGACGCCCTGCATTGAATAGATGTACTGATAATCTGCCATGAACCACCCCTGAAATTAGTGAGCACAGAATATGAAGAATACGCGATGATTCAAGTTCGGCTTATGTGGGGTTTTCCAGATGAAATGCTATATTGCGCCATCATTCTTATTATTTGGAGGCTTTGATGTCCCAACTCAATGTCGTATTTATCGTTTCAGAAGCAGCACCTTTGGCAAAAACAGGGGGGCTTGCAGATGTTGCTGGGGTATTACCTCAAGCTTTGCGTCACTTAAATCATCAGGTCACGGTCATTATGCCTTATTATCGTGCATATATTGATCAATTGGATACAACCATTACACCGACAGGTGAAAGTGTGGAAATGTGGGGTGATGGTTGTCAACGTTTTTGTCCTCTGCACCATGCTGAAGTGGATGGTTTAAATTTCATTTTAGTTGAGCAAGATGATCTTTATGCCCGTGAAGGTATTTATGGCCCTGCTGGCGGTGCTTATGAAGATAATTTATTACGTTATGTGTTGTTTGATCGTGTCGCACTTGAAGCTGCTGCACGTTTACCGCATAAAACGGACATCATTCACTGCCATGATTGGCAGACGGGTATGATTCCAGTATTGTTGAAAACACAATATCAACATTGCCCCAATATTGCCCAAGCAAAAACAGTTTTCACCATTCATAACTTGGCTTATCAAGGTGTCTTTCCACCTGAATGGATGAGTCGTCTGGGTTTGCCGACACATCATTTTCATCCTGATGGTTTTGAATTTCATGGTCAAATTAACTGCATGAAAGCAGGTATCGATCAAGCTGATGCGATCACGACGGTGAGTCCAACCTATGCCAAAGAAATTTTAACCTCAGAATATGGTTGTGAACTGGAAGGTTTTTTACAAAATCATGCGCGTAAATTGCAGGGCATTGTCAATGGGTTGGATTTGCTACAATGGGATCCTTCAACGGATGATACTTTGCAAGTGACCTACGGTGTGGGTAAAATTGCGGGCAAGAAAAAATGTAAAAAATCCTTGCAGCAAGCATGTGGATTAACAGTCAATGAAAAAATACCTGTGATGACATTGATTTCACGTTTGGCAGATCAAAAAGGCATTGATTTGTTGCTTGCCAATGTAACGAAGTGGCTTGAACGTGGTTATCAGCTTGTGGTGTTGGGTTCTGGTGATGCACGCAGCGAACATGATTTGCATCAATGGGCGAAGACACATCCAACACAGATGTATTTTTGGCGTGGTTTTAATGAAACATTGGCACGTCAAATTTATGCAGGTGGTGATATATTCTTGATGCCATCGCGTTTTGAGCCATGTGGTTTGGGGCAATTGATGGCGATGCGTTATGGTAATGTGCCTGTGGTACGCGCCACAGGTGGTTTATCCGACACCGTGACACCTTACCCTGAAAAAGGAGCGACAGGCTTTCACTTTCAAGATGCCACGCCTGAAGCCTTTGACGTGGCTGTGGAAGAAGCTGTGGCTGTATTTCGCACACCACGCACATGGGCAGCCATTCGCACCCGTGCATTAAAACGCGATTCTTCATGGGATGCTTCAGCCAAAGCCTATGTGCATTTATATGAGGCATTACTTGCCCATGCATAAGTCACGTGTGTTGGCTGCGGATGTCGGTGGCACCAATATTCGCGCAGCATGGGTCGATGATTTGGGCAATATAGGGGATGAACGACGCATTCAAGCTGATTTAAGCCGTGATGATGTGGGTGAAGCCGATTTGATTCGCATATTGGCTGATTTCTTTCAAGCATATTTGGATGACATAGCTGGTATTCAAGCCATTGGTTTGGGTTTCCCAGGGTTTTTTCTGGGTGATTCTGGGGTGCTTGCTGCTTCCCCCAATTTACCCCAACTTCTTGATGTTGCTTTGGCAGAGCAGTTGTCCAATATGCTTTCATTACCTGTATTGGTACAGAATGATGCCTTGTGTGCGGCGTTGGGCGAACAACGCTTCGGAGCTGCCAAGGGAGAGGCAAACCTTCTTCATATTACATTGGGGACAGGTGTGGGCGGCGGTCTAATTTTACACCACCAAGCTTATACAGGTGAATCAGGCATGGCGATGGAGTTTGGGCACTTGCGTGTTCAAACAGGTGTATCTGCACGCCGTTGCGGCTGTGGTGGTCTGGGTTGTGTGGAGGCTTATGCATCATCCACAGCGATTCAAGCGATATATGCTGAGTTGAAGGGTGAAATACTGACGACAAAAGTGATTTACCAACGTGCTTGTGAAGGTGATGCAGTGGCAAGATGTGTGTTTGAAGAGGCTGGGGCATCGTTGGGTCAAGCGATAGCCGAAGCAGTGAAACTATTGGATATACATACTGTTACCATCAGTGGTGGTCTGTTGGGGGCTTGGGGCATATTTCATCCAGCTTTGATGGAAGCATTGAACCAGCATGTGATTTCACCTCTGAAGGGAAAGGTAAAGGTGTTGCCTTCGACGTTAAATGATGCGGCGGGTATTTTGGGTGCAGCAGCGATGGCTTTGGCAGAATGTGACTAAATATTTTACGATACTGTTGCTTGGTTTATGTTCAGCGTGTTCAATGGCATCTAAAGATGTGCATGAAACACGATTTATGATGGGGACATTGGTTTCCTTTACTCTGGTTGGTGTTGAAAAGGATCAAGCTGAAGCTGCGATTCATGCCGCCACCAATGAAATGCAACGAATCGAAGATGCTTTTACGATTTATGGTTCGGTAGATAATGAAGTGAAACATTTTAATCGTTCCCCTGTCGGGCAGCGCATCCAGCTCAGTGATGAAGTGAACATGCTTTTACACATCGCATTAAAGGTTCAGCAACAAAGTCATGGGGCATTCAACCCAGCTTTGGGAGCGTTAAATAAACTTTGGGGTTTTTCACAAACACCTTCCCCGACACACCCTCCCGATAAAAATATGATTGAAAAAAAACGTCAAGGCTTAAGACATTGCGTGCATGAAAGTACAGAAGGGTGGTGGCGTGATTCAGAACAATGCCAGCTTGATTTTGGTGCGATTGCCAAGGGCTATGCGATTGACCAAGGCATCAAAATATTGAAAGAACATGGTATTCAGAATGCTATCATTGATGCTGGTGGAGATTTACGACTGATTGGGCAACATGGTGAGAAAGCTTGGCGCATTGGTATTCGAAATCCGCGTGATGCCAAGAAAATGCTGGGTGTTTTACACTTGCAAGGTGATGTGAGTGTGGTGACATCGGGTGATTATGAACGTTTCTTTATGGAAAATGGTAAGCGTTATCATCATATTTTGAACCCTCAAACAGGGTACCCAAGCGTAAAAAGTCAAAGTGTTACAGTGGTTGCGAAACAAGCAATGCTGGCAGATTCTTGGAGTACAGCGGTGTTTGTGTTGGGCAAGAAAGGTGTGGACTTGGTTAATAAACAGGCGATGCAAGTTTTATGGGTGGGTGAAGGTGGGCAAATTTTTAAAAGTGAGGGTTGGGAGATGCTTGTTCAATAGAAAAAGCCTGTCTATGCTGCCCCATAAGAAGAGTGATGAGGGGATGATTTATGACAATGGATGTTTCAGAACTACTTGCGTTTACGGTGAAAAATGGCGCATCAGATTTACATTTATCATCGGGTGAACCCCCCATGATTCGTATCAATGGTGATATGACCAAAATTAAAATGCCAAATATTGAAGCCCGTGATGTGCAAACCATGGTGTATGACATCATGAACGATCAACAACGCAAAGTGTTTGAAGAACATTTGGAGCTTGATTTCTCGTTTTCTTTGGGGGACATCGCTCGCTTTCGTGTCAACTGTTTTAAACAACATCGGGGAATGAGTGCTGTATTTCGTGTGATTCCCACTGAAATATTGACCCTAGAGCAGTTGAAATGCCCTGAAATTTTTAAAACCCTTGCCATGTTACCGCGCGGTATTTGTCTTGTAACAGGGCCGACAGGTTCGGGTAAATCAACCACCTTGGCGGCGATGATGAATTATCGCAATGAAAATGAGAAAGGTCATATTTTAACCATTGAAGATCCCATTGAATTTGTCCATCAATCCAAAGCATGTTTGGTTTCTCAACGGGAGCTAGGCCCGCATACCAAATCGTTTGCCAACGCCCTGAAAGCGGCTTTGCGCGAAGATCCTGATGTAATTTTGGTGGGTGAAATGCGTGATTTGGAAACCATTAGCTTGGCATTGTCGGCGGCTGAAACAGGTCACATGGTATTTGGAACCTTGCATACATCATCAGCCCCCAAAACCATTGATCGTTTGATTGATGTATTTCCTGCGGCTGAAAAAGATATGGTACGAGCGATGTTGTCGGAATCATTGAAAGCTGTCATTTCACAAGCTTTGTTGAAAACAGCAGATGGAAAAGGACGTATTGCAGCGCATGAGATCATGTTGGGTACACCGGCCGTTCGTAACCTTATTCGTGAAAATAAAATCCCTCAAATGGTTTCGGTGATGCAAACAGGTGCGCGAGAAGGTATGCATACCTTAGACTCAAACTTGCAACAATTGGTAAAAACACGAAAAATTACGCTGGAAGCGGCATTGGAAAAGTGTAACAATAAAAAAATATTTGGTGGCACGAGTTAAAGGGAATATACCCAAGAATGAAACTTTAGGAGATGCATGATGAGCGCCAACGAACCCAAGAAATTATCCATTCGACAATTGTTGATGATTATGGTCAAGCAAGATGCTTCGGATGTGTATATCACATCAGGTATGGCACCCGCTTATCGTATCAATAATGTGGTCAAGCCTTTAAAACAACCGCCTTTGAATGGGGTGCAAACAGAGCAATTGGCGAATGCCTGTATGAGTGAAAAGCAGCGGGCTGAATTTGCCACAGAAATGGAAATGAACCTTGCTCTGGCGTATGAAGGCATGGGGCGATTTCGTGTCAATATTCTTCGTCAACGGGGCGATGTAGCGATGGTGATTCGTAAAATCACCACCGAAGTGCCAACACTGGATGAATTGGGACTACCTGAAATTTTCAAAGACATTATGATGAATAAACGTGGTCTGGTCATCATGGTGGGGGCAACCAGTTCGGGTAAATCAACTTCATTGGCGGCGATGATTGATCATCGTAACCGTACGCAAGCAGGTCATATTATTACCATTGAAGATCCCGTGGAGTTTGTTCATCAGCATCGCCGTAGTGTGGTGACTCAACGAGAAGTCGGGACTGATACTAAATCCTTCAAAGCAGCATTGAAGAATACACTGCGACAAGCGCCTGATGTGATTCTTGTTGGGGAAATTCGAGATCGTGAAACCATGGAACATGCCCTTGAATTCGCAGAAACTGGACATCTTTGTATGGCAACGCTGCATGCAAACAATTCAAATCAAGCCTTGGAACGTATTTTGAATTTTTTCCCTGAAGAAGTGCACCCACAAATACGTTTGAATTTATCCATGAATATGAAAGCCATTTTATCGCAACGTTTGGTGAAAACGCCATCGGGTGGGCGTAAAGCGGCGATTGAAATTTTGATGAATACACCGCGTATCGCAGATTTGATTGAAAAGTGGGATATTGGTGAAATCAAGGAAGCCATGGCAGCAGGTAAAAACTATGGCATGCAAACCTTTGACCAATGTTTGTTACAGTTGTGGAAGGATGGCTTTGTATCTGAAGATGAAGCCTTGGTGCAAGCCGATGCGGTCAATGACTTACGTTTAAGAA
This sequence comes from Mariprofundaceae bacterium, assembly GCA_030950925.1. Lineage (GTDB taxonomy): Bacteria > Pseudomonadota > Zetaproteobacteria > Mariprofundales > Mariprofundaceae. Next base: position 20,071 of record JAUZQO010000011.1, on the reverse strand, counting down.
TGAAAATGTCGCGGCTAGAAAGTGATGATGATTCAGAGAATAGTATTGATAGTCTTTCATCATCATCTTCAGAATTGAAAATATAATGAGTGATGATTGGCATCTCATTGATGATTTGTTGTTGGCATCGCAAAAGCACGGGGCATCTGATTTAATGATTCGTACGGATGATAGGGTGCGCATGCGTATCAATGGTTCCGTGGTGACGATTTCTCCAGATAAAATATCACCACCGACACGTCAATTGGTTAAGGATATGGTTGCGCACCTATTGAGAAAAAACGCTCGCAATATTGATATTGAAGCCATACAAAGTGAAGACTTTCAATATTCATTGGAAATGATTGCTCACTTTCGTGTCCATGTGATGAGAACCCATGATAATTTTGGTATTGTAGCGCGTATTATACCTAAAAAAATACCCACATTTGAGGAATTACATTTACCCCCTGTGATTCAAGACTTATGTAACCGTACACGAAATGGATTAATTTTGGTGGCAGGTGCCACTGGATCTGGGAAAAGTACAACGATGGCTGCAATGATTAATTATATTATTGAGCAAAAGCCAGTGCATGTGGTCACGATTGAAGATCCTGTTGAATTTAAATACAGCACAATACACAAGGGCACCGTGTGTCAGCGTCAATTGGGTAGTGATGTGGTATCTTATTCACAAGGTTTAACGGATGCTTTGCGAGAAGCACCCGATATTATCATTGCTGGAGAAGCGCGTGATCAAGAAGTGATTCAGTTGGCGTTACAAGCATCTGAAACAGGACACTTGGTGATGGCAACAGTCCATGCCACGACTGCTATCGGTACAATGCAACGTATTATGTCATCTTTTGGCTTGGATGAGCAAGATGCCATTCGTGAGCGTTTATCTGAAAACTTGCGTGCCATTATTGTGCAAAAACTTATGCCATTGAAAACGGGGAAGGGGCGTGTCGCAGCACTTGAAATTATGGTGTGTAACTCTGTGATTCGCCATTTTATTTTGGATACAAATCGCTGGCGTGAAATCCCTAAAGCCATGGAAGAAGGACATACCTTGTACGGTAGTCAGACCTTTGATCAGCACTTGCAACGTTTGATTGAAAATAATCAGATTGAGTATGAAGAGGGGTTAGCAAACTCTGTTTATAGTGAAGATTTTGCGATGCGAATGGGGCGAGAGTAATCATGTTAAGCCGCATCTATTTGGGATCCAGTACATCGAAGATCTTGCAAGATAATGTGATGCTAAGCTTGATTGGGTTGTGAATAACTTTGGCTCATCCAATGTGCGTGGGCTTATGAACAATGCGCCACAATAATATGAAAATTGTTTGACGGGTGTTTTATTTACCCGTCAAACTTTATTTTTTCATAAACTCTTACTTACAATTTCAACAACATCAGCTGATAAACATTGATGTTTAGCGATGCTTTTGAGTTGTTCATGCATCAAGTTTGAGCGTGTAGGTTCAAGATCTCGCCAATGCATCAAAGCTCGCACCATACGTGCTGCCATTTGTGGGTTGATGGCATCCAATTGTAATACTTGTTGAGAAAGAAAAGCATAAGACTTCCCATCATCTTGATGAAATTGTGCAGGGTTACGCATGGCAAAGCCTCCAATAAGTGCGCGTACTTTATTGGGGTTGTTGATATGAAACTGTGGGTGTTGCATCAAGGATTGAACAGATTCAAGTGTATGGCTTAACGATGATGAGGCTTGCACTGCAAACCATTTATCCATGACATTCGTATCATCTTGCCATTGTTGCTCAAAAGCTTGCAAAGCAAGTATGCGTTCAGGGCAATCAGATGAAGCAAGCAAAGCAAGTGCGGCATATTGATCTGTCATGTTTTTTGCACTTTGAAATTGTAAATAACATATATCAATCGCATGTTGCCGTGATGTTGCCATCATATAGCCAAGGCAAACTGCTTTAAGTTTACGTTGTTGCATGGCTTTATCATCCAAGCCCATCACAGTATGACATGATAGATATAACCATAAAAAATCATCATATAAAGCGTTGCCAATGGCTGATCGAAGCTGCTCACGTATGCGATGAATGCTTACAGGGTTGGCAGGCTTACAGGCTTCCAACACATCGTTTTCAGCAGGCATAACCAGGGCTTCAGCTTTAAGTGCAGCATCAAGCTGCTTATCATTTAATAATTGACGCAGAGCATGAATCAATACATCAGAGGAGGCTGTGTCATCATTGAGCATGGAAAGCATGGTGTTCATAGCCAATGTTTGAGCAGCATTCCAACGGTTAAATGCATCGGAATCATGTGCCATTAAAAATGCCAATTCTTGTTCCGAACTTTTATATTTCAAGTGAACTGGGGCAGAAAAATGACGGAGTAGGGATGGAACAGGCTGTTCAGGGATATGGATAAAGGTAAACGACTGTTCTTTTTGAGTGATACACAAAGTACGCGTGACCCCTTGTGCTTGGCTTTCACCTTCTAATTGAAGTGGTGTTTCACTGCCATCTTGTAGCAATAAGCCAAAGTTAAAAGGAATAAAAAAGGCTTGTTTATCATCACATTCAGGTGTGCTTGGGCATGATTGCTGACAATGTAATGTGCATGTTTTTTGTACTGCATCGTAATCCATTTGAACAGATAGGGTGGGGGTACCTGCTTGCTCATACCAGTGCTGCATTTGCGATAAATCCATACCATTAGCATCACCCATGGAAGCTAAAAAATCGTCTGTGGTGACAGCTTGTCCATCATGCCGCTCAACATATAAGCTCATGCCTTGTTGAAAGCCTTTTTCACCCAATAAGGTGTGATACATGCGTACCACTTCAGCACCTTTTTCATACACAGTGACGGTGTAAAAATTATTAATTTCCATGTAGGAAACGGGCCGAACTGGATGGCTCATAGGGCTGGCATCTTCGGCAAATTGATGGGTACGAAGTAAGCGAACATCTTCAATGCGCTTTACCGCGCTTGAATGCATGTCAGCCGTGAATTCTTGATCTCGAAACACCGTTAAACCTTCTTTGAGGCTGAGCTGAAACCAATCACGGCAGGTGATGCGGTTACCGGTCCAGTTGTGAAAATATTCATGACCAATCACCGCTTCGATAGCCATATAATCATCATCCGTTGCCGTTTCAGGGCTGGCAAACACAAGTCTAGCGTTGAAAATGTTTAAACCTTTGTTTTCCATCGCTCCCATATTGAAATCATCGACCGCCACGATCATAAACAGATCAAGATCATATTCGAGACCAAACCGCTGTTCATCCCAACGCATGGCACGCTTTAATGATGCCATGGCATGGTCACATTGATGAATATGGTGGGCTTCGGTAAAAATACGAAGTGTTACCTTGCGTCCAGATTGTGTGGTGAAATGATCTTCAACATGACTTAAATCACCCGCAATCAGAGCAAATAAATAGCATGGCTTAGCAAAAGGATCATGCCATTCAGCAAAATGCCAACCATCATCCAGTTCTCCACGGGCAATCGGGTTGCCATTGGAAAGAAGCACGGGGTTGTTTGTTTCCTCAGCTTCAATACGCACATAAAATTCAGCCATCACATCGGGTCGATCTTGATAATAGGTGATGCGTCGAAAGCCTTGAGCTTCGCACTGTGTGCAATAATTACCACTGGATTGATAAAGCCCTTCCAACGCCTTATTATCTTTGGGGTTGATGCATGTGATGATGGTTAATTCAAAGCTTTCAGGTGGATTGAAAATTTCCAAACCATGTTCATGACAGCGATAATCTTGTGCATTCATGCGCGTGCCATTCATGGCAATATCAAGCAAAGTCAAATGCTCACCATCCAAGTGTAAAGAAGTGGCATCTTGATTTTGGCGTTGATACACAACCTTTGCAGTGACCAAAGTTTTATGAGCATCCAATTTGAATGTAAGCTCTACCCCTTGAACAATATAAGGGGGATATTGGTAGTCTTTAAGATGAATGGTTTGTGCCACAGTTTTCTCCTAAACGGTTTTTGACTTGGGTTTATTCTGCTTTAGAAAATCACCGTAAAGATGTTCAGAGCATGAAGGGCAAATAGAGTGTGTAAAATTGATCTCACTATGTTGAGCAATATAAGTGTCTATTCTTTTCCAGCTTCCTTGCTCATCACGAATATCCTTGCAATTAGCACAAATAGGCAATAAATCCCTGTATTTCTTCACTTCCAACTGGGTTTCTTGAAGCTTGTGATTGATGGTATGCATACGATCCAATAGCTTTAAAAAAATATGAGTAATGGGGGGCGACCCAAATAAAGGGGTGACCAACGATAACCATATACCGATAGTAAAATCATCAACATTCAACCAAACAATCACCATCACAGTGATGGTGATTGAAAATAGTATTCCGATCAATGTAATGAGCATGTTCATAACGATGATGTTATGTTTATGGACAGTTTCCCCTAATGTTTCAAAGGTATGTTTCAAAGGTATGTTCCCAAAGACATTCTTTGTTGATGAGGTCAATTATTTGCAAGAACGACCATACAAACGGTTCATTTCTTTTGAACGCACCCAACAATCATTTTCCATATCAGGTAATGCATTCATTCGCCAAGACCAGTTACCATCCAAAGTGCCTGGTGTATTGAAACGATCCGAAGTATCCAGTGCCAATAAATCTTGCATAGGAATCATGCTCAAATTGGCGGGTGAGGCGAGTGCTGTACGAATGATTGACCATACCACATCATGTCCATCCATACCGAGGTAAGATTGAATATGTTGTTGTTCATGGTCGGATGCAGCTTGCCACCAACCCAATGTGGTATCGTTATCGTGGGTGCCTGTATAAACCACCATATCTTGGGTATGTTGATGGGGTAGGTAAGGGTTGCTGGCATCACCGCCAAAGGCGAAGTGCAAAATTTTCATACCAGGTAGTCCGAAGTCTTGACGTAAAGCGGTCACCTCTGGTGTAATTAAGCCTAAATCTTCAGCAATGAAGGGTAATTGTTTCCCAAAGCGATCAGATAAGGCTTGCAATAACTCCCGCCCCAAAGCTTTGCGCCATTTACCTTCAATACCATCATCACGATGGGCAGGGATGGACCAAAAAGCTTCCAAACCTCGAAAATGATCGATACGGATGATGTGCATACGTTGCATTTGAACTTCAATGCGCTCAATCCACCACTCAAATCCAGATGCTTGCAAGGTATCCCATACATACAGTGGGTTACCCCAACGCTGCCCTGTTTCTGAAAAATAATCAGGTGGCACACCTGCGACTTCATCACAGAAACCCTCATCATTCACAGTGAAATACTCACGGTTTGCCCAGACATCCGATGAATCATGGGCGACATAAATCGGTAAATCCCCAAAAAGTTGAACACCACAATGTTCAGCATGTTCTTTGATCCGTTGCCATTGTTGATGAAACATAAACTGTTCAAATACCACTTGTTGAATGTGGGCAGATAAAGTTTCTTTGGCAGATCTTATCGCTGCCGTTTGTTTATCACGCAAAGCAACGGACCACTTCCACCAAGGCATACCTTCATGGACGATTTTTAATGATGTAAACAACGCATAATCATCCAACCAAGAAGCTTGTTGCTGCTTGAAATCAGTCAGTTGTTGGCTTAGTTCAGTATCACCTTCAAGCTGCTTATAAAATTTTAAAGCAGCCTTAGCTCTAGCTGTGCATGGCAATAGTTCACCTGATATCACCCGTTGCACATGCCTATCCGATAACCAGCCGTGTTGTGAGACTTGGCGTAAATCAATCAGTTCGGGGTTGCCAGCAGAAGAAGAAAGCGACTCATAGGGAGAGCCGTGAGCATGGGTCGGACCAAGGGGAAGGAATTGCCAGACGCGGTAGCCAGCATATTGAATATGCTTTATAAACTGTAAGGCTTCTTGACCCAAAACACCGTGCTTAAAAGGGCCTGGTAGTGAGGTAACATGGAGTAAAACACCTGATTGACGTTGTGATAAGGAAGTCATGCTTATGCTCCTGCACCACCGCGCCGCATCGCACCGCCGCCTTCAGCATCACCACCACCGTGTGAAATGGATTGGCTCAAGCTGGCTGGAACATCAGCACCCAAGAGTTGATAAAGTTTTTTCAAATGTTGGCGGTATAGTTTATCAAAATCACGGACAGCATCGGATGGATTGTAATCACCAAACCACCAGCACCAATCAGAACCTTCGCAAATACGCAGTTGTTCACGCGCTTCTTCTACCGCATCGTCATCCAAATCTTGAATATGAAGATCCAATGTTTTTTTAGCTTCAATCAACAATTCCCAAGCGCGTGTTTTGGCTGCATCGCCAATCCATGTGGAAAGGTTGCCATAGACCCAAGATCCTGCGACCATTTTTTTCAAGGCTGTTTGCGCGGGGTGTTCTGATAAATAATCACTGAATGTGGTCAAATCATAATCGGGGTGATTGATAATGGCTTGATACAACTGAGTTAAAAAAGGCACGCCATTCTCGTGGAAATGTTCCCAAGCATTTTCACCATCCATGATGATAGGCACAATCGCATGTTCAATATTCTGCGTGCGGTGTTTGATGCCAGCCAATTCATACATAAAATTATTCACAGCATCATGGGTTTGCCATTTGGAATATTCAAAACCAATCAAATCGGAAAGATGGTCATCACGGAAAAAACAGGTGATTTGTTCATCACCTTCGCCGACCAACCAAGGTTGATACAATTTATAAGGGTGTTGTTCACGCAAGTTATACCCCAAAGAATGGTGTAAAACGGATTCACCTGTAGCACACCAATCAAAGCCTGATTGACCCAATAATTTCAATGTTTCGGTCGATACTGCACCCTCCGAAGGCCAGCAACCTTTGGGCGTTTCATGGAAATAAGCTTGATGGGATTTCAATGCCAAATCAATATGTTCTTGGGCGCGTGCGCGACCATCAGGATAGGATTCTTTAGGAATCAAGGCATGAGGAATGGTTTCGTGGGCGGTTTCAAAATCCAACATCAACGGCATAATTGGATGGGCATAGGGTGTGGTGGTCAGTTCAATTTTACCTTCGGCAAGAAGGCGTTGATGAGTTTTGGGTAACTCATCAAGCAAAGAAGCAATCAGTGTGAGTAAATCACGACGATCTTGATAACTAAAATGGCAGCCTTTTTCAATCAAACGCTGAGCGACGTAGTTTTTCTTTCGTACCGTTTCGGCCAACCATGCCAAATGATACCATGTTACCAAATCAGTGAAATAGTCACCTCCCAAATAAGCGGTGGCTTGATGAGATTGCATTTGTTCGGAAATATTCCATAAACGAGAAAAATGTGGGTAACGATGTAAATTACGTTCATGATTCAGGCGAAAACAACTGTTTAAAAGAAACCGTTGTTCTTTGGCAGTATAATCACCATTTTTATGAATCAATGAAGCCAGTAGGGGATCTTGAATGGTTTTATTTTCGCCATTCAAAAAGGCTCTAAGTTGTGTGGCATAATCTTCAATTTGAACAGTCAACGACGGAACATAATTGATGACAGCACGCGCTTCAGGAAGGTGCTCAAGAATATCTGCCATATCCGTATAATCTTTCATGGCATGCAGATAGACCCACGGAAGGTGATATTTTCCTGTATCTGCGGCGCGATAAAAAGGCTGGTGCATATGCCAATAAAATACAATAGAAAGTTTTTGACTCATGGGTGTGACCTCGATTTTTTAAAAAATAAATAAAATATTAACGGATGTTACGCGCCTTATCAAAAAAATAGCATCATTCCAAAGCTTCCCAGCCACGTCATTCCAGAGTGCTTGTGTCTGGAATCTCCTAGCTTATCCACAGACCCTCGACACAAGCATTCGAGGGGACGTTGTTGAGGCTAATCATATATTTTAAACAAATGCGTAACATTCAGTGAATAAAACATTAAAAAAAAGCCCTCGGTATTGAACCAAGGGCTTTGATGATTTCAATCAAAAAATATTTTTAAACGCTATGTAAAGCTTGCCCCATCATTTCAGGGGTGACCAAAACTACGCCACCTTCGGAAATTTCAAAGCGTTTGGCATCATCTTCATGGTTTTCACCAATCACTGTACCTTCAGGAATCACCGTACCTTTATCAATGACGCACTTTTTGATACGGCAATCACGGCGAATCTCAACATCAGGTAAGATGACACTCTCTTCAATGATCGAATAAGAGTGGACACGAACATTGGAAAATAGAATTGAACCACGCACGGTTGAGCCTGTAATCAAGCAACCGCCTGAAATCAATGAATCAACTGCCATACCACGACGGTCATCTTCATCAAAAGCAAATTTGGCTGGTGCCAATTGTTCTTGTTCTGTCCAAATAGGCCAATTTTTATCATACATATTCAGTTCTGGTTCTAAACTTGCCAAGTTGATATTGGCTTCCCAGTAGGCATCAATGGTGCCGACATCGCGCCAATAACCTGAAGCACTGGTATTGCCATCTAAAAATGGGAAGGCAAAGGCATTGGCATGTTCAATCGCATGGGGAATCAAATCATGTCCAAAATCATGGGTCGATTTGGGGTCTTCCGCATCCACCACCAAACGATCACGTAAATATTTTGTAGAAAAAACATAAATACCCATGGAAGCCAAGGCTTGGGTCTCATCATTGGGCATCGTCTTGGGGTTTTCAGGTTTTTCAGCGAACTCCACAATGCGCTCTTCATCATCAATCGCCATGACACCAAAAGCCGTGGCTTCGTCTAAGGGAACAGGAATACAACCGACAGTGATGTCTGCACCTTTGGCAACATGGGCTGCAATCATTTTTCCATAATCCATTTTATAAACATGGTCACCAGCCAAGACCAAAATATATTCAGGATTATAATGACGAATAATGTCGAGGTTTTGAAAAACTGCGTCGGCTGTACCTGCATACCAGCCATCCCCTGTCCGTTGTTGCGCAGGAAGAACTTCCACAAATTCACCAAATTGACCTGATAAAAATCCCCAGCCGCGTTGCAAATGACGTTGTAAGGAATGTGATTTATATTGCGTTACCACTGAAATTTTGCGAATACCCGAGTTGATACAATTGGACAATGGAAAATCAATGATGCGAAATTTTCCACCAAATGGCACTGCTGGTTTGGCTCGCCATTCTGTCAATGCTTTCAATCTTGAACCTTTACCACCTGCCAGAACCAAGGCGACTGTATTGGCTGTGAGTCGACTAATATTACGTTCTATCTGTACATCGGACATAGATTTCCTCCCTGAAAATATCAGTTTGGTATGATAACTATTTGACCACCCTTCGGCTATTCATAATTTTTTAATGTTTCTCACTAACTTGTACTATCGACAGAAAAACAGATACTCACCAACTCTAAAAAAAAATGTGAGGTTTGTGATGTCTATTGAATTAACAACAGTTTCACCCGGTGAAGTCTCTTTAACGGAGGATGCAGCGACAAAAATTCAAAGTTTATTGGCGCAAGAGGAAAATAAAGATTTAAATTTACGGGTTTTTGTTTCAGGCGGTGGTTGTTCAGGCTTTGAATATGGGTTCACCTTTGATGATGACATCAAAGACAATGATACGGTGGTTAAAAATCATGGCGTAAAATTACTGGTGGATCAAATGAGTATGGGTATGCTAAAAGGTGCAGAAATTGATTATAAAACATCACTGCAAGGTGAGTCCTTTGTGATTAAAAATCCCAATGCTGCTTCAACATGTGGTTGTGGTAAATCATTTACACCCGCAGATGCTGGGCAAGGTTGTGGTCACGCGGCCTATTAAGGTCATTTTGTTATGACAGCATTAAATATACAGAACCTCAGCAAGGTTTATGAGAATGGTAAGCAAGCTTTGCAAGATGTTTCTTTATGTGTGCCTGAAGGGGCATTTTTTGCCTTGCTTGGTCCCAACGGGGCGGGTAAATCTACACTCATCAATATTTTGGCGGATACGGTGCGAGCTTCATCAGGCTCGGTGCAACTACTTGGGCATGATTTATTGATGGAACGCGCTTGGGGTAAACGTCATTTGGGTGTCGTTCCGCAAGAAATTGCCTTTGATCCCTTTTTTTCTCCACGTGAGATTTTACACTTTACGCGTGGCATGTATGGGCAAAGTAGGGATGAAGTTTGGGTGGATGCTTTATTAGAGCGGCTTGAACTGGCAGAACATGCCAATAAAATAACCCGCCAATTATCAGGTGGTATGAAACGCCGCCTATTGGTGGCACAAGCCTTGGTTCACCGTCCTAAAGTGGTAATTTTGGATGAACCGACAGCAGGTGTGGATGTGGAATTACGCAAACGTTTATGGGATTTTATTCGTGAATTGAATGCCGAAGGCACAACGATTTTGTTAACCACCCATTATTTAGAGGAAGCGCAAGAATTATGCAATCAAGTGGCGATTATCAATCAAGGTCGCCTGATTGCCTCACAATCCATGCAGTCCTTATTGGGAGATGTCGCATCTTCAAGTTTATGTTTTCGATATGAACAAGCAGTGGAACTTTCAGAATCACAGGAACAAGCCTTGCAAGCCTTTGCGCCAAGGGTATGTGATGGTGTGTTATGTTTAAATTTACAACATCAAGGGCAACATTCCAATTTTGATGCGGCATATCAAGCTACTCGTCAATGTTTGGGTGCGCCTTTGGATACTTATATGCGGCAAGAAAATTTAGAAGATGTTTTTCTGCGATTGACCCACAAGGATACAGCATGAGAAGCATGAATATATTGGGAACTTGGACGCTTTTTCAACGTGAAAGCAAGCGATTTATGCGTGTGAAAATGCAAACTATTGTCGCTCCTGCTTTAACTGCGGTGTTATATTTGATTGTTTTTCGTTATGCGATGGGCGAGCGGCAAGTACCAGGTTTGGATGTGAATTATTTCACTTTTTTAATCCCTGGCTTGATGATGATGGCGATGTTACAAAATGCTTTTGCCAATACATCGAGCTCCATGATTATGGGTAAAATTATGAATACACATGTGTTTTTAATGATGGCACCGATTTCACCCATTGAAGCCATGATAGCATTTTTATCGGCAGCGGTGTTGCGCGCTTTGGTGGTGGGTAGTGTCTTGTTGTTGGTGCTTTTACCTTTTTCAGATTTACATATCACCCATGTTTGGATGATTTTATTTTACGGCGTGTGTGGTAGTTTAATCATGGGGGCATTGGGCTTGATTGCAGGCATGTGGTCAAAAACTTTCGATGATATGTCGATGGTCACCAATTTTGTCATTATGCCTTTGACTTTTTTATCGGGTGTTTTTTATTCGGTGACACAACTGCCACCCATATGGCAAGCACTGAACGCATGGAACCCTTTCTTTTATTTGATTGATGGTTTTCGTCATGGCTTTATTGCCACAGGGGATAGTGATCCTGTCAGAGCTGTAGGGATGGTGGTGGTGGTGACCTTATCATCGGTCACCCTTGCTTGGTATTTATGGAGAATCGGTTGGAAATTGAAGGATTAGGACGTTAAAACTGATATGGCAAATCAATCAAAAAGCAAAAAAGACCGCAAAACATCCGCGTGGTATTATAAGCATGTAAATGATGCACATGTGAAACAAGCCAAACGTGAGGGAAAACGCTCGCGTGCTGTATTCAAACTCACCGAAGTGTTGGATAAGCATGGTTTAAATATCAAAAAGGGTTCCGTTGTGGTTGATTTGGGCTGCGCTCCAGGATCTTGGAGTGAAGAGCTGGTGCGCTATGTGGGCAAAGAAGGACTGGTCATTGGTATTGACTTATTACCACTCCAAAACATTGAAGGTGTGACATTGATTCAAGCGGATTTTGATTCGCCTGAAGGGCAAAAATCACTACAGAAAGCATTGGCAGGGCGCGCTGTGGATGTGGTGGTATCCGATATGGCACCTGAAATGAGTGGCAATAAATTGGTCGATCAAATGCGTATGATCGGTTTGAATGAGATGACCTTACACTTTGCTTCACTCCATTTACGTCAAGGTGGTCATGTTTTGATGAAAACATTCATGGGCATAGGCTATGAAGAATTCCGCAAACAATTGGGGAAACAATTCCAGAAAATTAAAAATATCAAACCCGCTGCCAGTCGTAAAACATCCGCAGAGTTTTTCTTATTGGGACAAGGTTTTCGAGGCGAATCCAAATAACAGTATGCCACAGCTTGAGTTTCATGCTTTATTTCCAAAATTGAAGCCAAGGATGCGAATTGTTGGACATTTTAAGCTTATCAACGGATGCAAATACAAGCGACATAAAAAAAACCCTCCCAAACAATCCAATGTTGGGGAGGGTTGCGTAAGCGAACTTACGAGAAAAGACCTACTTTTCGGTTGAACAAACCAATTCTTCTTCAATTTTACCAGATTCAACTTCGTTGATAATATTTTGGTAATGTTCGTTCACAGGGCAACCGCAAGAATGCTGTGTTGTTGCATGCAAACGCGCTTGTTCCATGTGCCATTGTGCTACTTTCAAATGTTGATCGACGTTCATATATTCACCATTTTCATAAATATTTGGCTAAAAATGCCATACAACGAAGCTTAACAAGGCATTTTCTAAACACAAAGAAAAGTCTCCCTTGATAAAATAATGACATCAAGAATTCCGCTTAATCTTTTAACATATGAAGTACCAAAACAGCCATCAAAGCCAAACCAATCATAGCCACAGCACCCAAACCGAACTCATTGAACCACTGACATAGAAAAATCCACAACACCATGATCACCACGGTGAGGGGAATGTCTGCCCAGTGTCGATCATCACGCACTTCTTTTTGCATACCGAATGACCAAGGTTTCGCAAAAATTCGGCTAATATGTAACAACCACGGGGTTTTCTTTGCCAAACCTTTACCAAAAACAACCGCAGCAATGCCAAACAATACATAGTTCAGCATCAACATAGCCAAACCTGCATAACCCAACATATCAGGTGCGCCTCTATTCACATAGCCCTCATCCGCATCAAATGGATCTGCCATCGCAGCATCACCATTTGCCATCAATAAGAGTAACATCCCAAGTAATTTCATGATCTACCTTTATGTTGCATGACATTGCGCGATATTTTTAAAAGAAGTAAAAAAGCGGGAAGCAAATGCCAAAAAACATCAAAGATGTCCAATAAACGATGTAATTTACCTGCTTGCCACATATAATATTTTTCAAGCAAATGGGGTTCAGGTTGAAAAGGCATCATCGCCATCAAGATCAATGCAGCTATAAGAAATATATACGACATATCATCGAGCCACTTCATAAATTACCTCCCAATCAAGCGAAATGCTAATTCAAAACGCTTGCCTTTGGGTCTTGGTATTAGCAAGGGTGCTTGCTCTTGCCATAACCAATCTTCGGCAGCAAATAAGCGTTTCATATCAGCCCAATCACAATGAAATGGTGGGCCTTCTTTTTCCCCTGTTTGCATCATCGAAAAATAAAAGATGCCTTGGGGCTTAAGCCATGCTTTGATATGGGAGGCGTAAGCTGAACGAAGCTCAAGGGGTAAAGCACACAGGCATGTTTGCTCATATATCACATCAAACGGCGTGGTAGTCTGATAATCGAACAAATCACGGCACACCAGTGTTGCATGTAAATCTTCCTTCTTTAGTGCATTTTTTAGGGATTCAATGGCAGAAGGCGCGATATCCAAAGCGGTGACATCAAAGCCTAAACGTGCCAACACAATCACTTCATAGCCGCGACCACAGCCTGGAATCAATACGCGCTGTTCTTTATTTAATCCAGATTCAAGCCAGTGGGTGAGGGCAGGGCTAATCTCACCACGATCCCAACCTGTATCCCCTTGTTGATATAAATCTTCCCAAGCAATGTCTTGATTCATTGTTATCACTTTCCTGTATATCCCATATTTTCTAAATCATTGTATAGTTTTTCCAAATCACTCAAAGGCGTATTTTTTTGAATGTTTTTACGTTTAATATATTGATTTAACTCAAAAGTCAGATGCGAAAGTGATTCTAATACTTCTTGAGATGCAAGTTTAAGTTTAGGCAATAATGCGCGTGCTTTATCTCGATTGGGTTGATTCATGCGGCGTTGAATGCCTAGCCATTGTAAAATATTGAAGCGTTCTTCTTCGCTATACAATATCGAAAAAATATCCGAATAAATATGATGCAGCCGTTCATGGGGAGGAGCGACCCTATCATAAGCAGGCAAATGACGTAAGGCGCGACCTCCTCCTAAATACCAATGCCCAAAATCACAATTTGTTGCCAAAAGGGGAACTTGTTCTTTATCTAAAGGCAGCCCTTCAACCAACGCTTCTGCTCTAGCCACCCAGCCTAAATGTGCAACACGAGCCTCAAGTAATTGCTTAAAAACATCCTGAATTTCCATTATTTATTCTCCTTTTTAGCACTGGGGCGTTTAGGTATAAATGCTGGTACTGTGCGTTGATATACGGCATAACTGGGATGAATTTTCAGCATACGTTTTTCTTCCAATCGTGAACCTATGATAAAATATAGACACAACACCAACGTAAAATTCAAACCGTTCCATGTCTGCTCTGGCATGGCGAGTAAAAACAACATCGCACCCGTATACATGGGATGACGTACCCAGCGATAAATACCACGTACGACAAAGGGATCATCATGTTCGATACCTTTACGAAGACCCAAAAAAACCAAGCCGTCAATGGGTGCAAATGCAGCCAATGCGATCAAGCCTCCAATGATTTGAACACCAATAAAGAACCATGCCAGCCAACCTTCGATATGATACAACGGCACATCGGCTAAATGATGGATATACCAAGCCCATAATAAGGTGGTCAGCAAGGAAACAGTAGAATACGTTAAACGATAATGCGGTTCTTTTAAGCCCAAGCCATATAAGCACTGTTTACAGCCTTGTGAAGCCGTGAAGCTATGAAACAAAGCAAACAAAGCACCTGTCAACCATATCCATACAATGCTATCAATCATCGTATTTTTGGCGGCTCTGTTTGCCCTAAAGCAGGATAAAAAACCAATTTAAACGTACCATTTTTACGATCAAAATATTTAGCAGCATACATCGCTTCGCGCAATATTGATAAACTATCGGCATAAAAATAAACACGCTCTAATAAGGTTTTTTTACCATCCTCACTGCGATACAAATGATGTTGAAATTCAAGCACACCATGCCCCAAATCTTGAATGCTATAATTCACAGCATAAGGATGCGCATCAAGGCTATATGTTTGAGAGCGTAATCCTTTGGCAACCCAAGGCACAATCACTGGGCGAATCATTTGGAAATGAAATGCAGGAACCAAGGTATCTTGAATAAAACGTTCATGATTTACATCAGATAGTGCAAGTGTTCCTTGTTTTTTCTCATCAAAACGCAAACGAATATCCATCAGTTTGCCGTTAATATTGACTGCAACACCCAAAGTACCGATTCTTTTTAGCGCAGCAAGACCATTGTTCGCAAAAAATAAATAAGCTAATTTTTTTCCCTGTTTATTTTTTAACGTAACATCCAAGTGCATGGGGTAAGAACGATTACTTGGCAGTGCTTGATAGCTCACATCCAAGGTATAATCATGGTGATGATGATCTTGGAAATTTAAATGTATCACATGGTTACCTTCATTCACATCACGCAATGTGAATGTTTGTTGTATGCTAACATCAGCGCCTTGAATACTCAGTTGAAAAGGTAGCGTTTTGGCCATGGCGATATTCGAAAAACTTCCGAGCAAGACCGCCCACCATACCATATATTTTAACATCAATCACTCCTTGATATACAACACTTCTTAGCTTGATGAACATTCATACTTGAAGATTCCAAAGACTATGTACCCCCATACTTACCGCAATAAGGATAATCATATAGGCAAAACCAATTTTTAACGTTTTTTCATTCACACGGTATGCCAAACGTGTGCCTATCCATGCACCCAATAAAGATAAAGCTGTAAACATCAATATCAAAGAAACATCAATCTCACTTCCTGATTGTATCCCTACTGCAAAACCAAACATGGCATTGATGGTGATGATTAACAGTGATGTACCCACAGACGCTGCCATGGATAAGCCCACCCATGTGACCAATGCAGGAACAATAAGAAATCCACCACCTGCACCCACAAGACCAACCATGCAACCCAACCATAAACCTTGCCCCATAATTTTAGACCAAGGTCGAACAGCTATTGAATTTTCTTGCGTGGGAGCGGGGCGCAACATGGCGCGTGCCGCACCAAGCATAATCATTGAAAAAATCAATAAGATGAGTGTATCACGATGTAATACCCAATGCTGGGATTGATATAAAACATGGGGTATGATGGGTAACAACCATGCACGAACAAGCTCAATACTTAGCAAAGAAGGGACAATAAAAGCGACTGCGACTGGAAAATCAATCAACTTCTTTTGATAATAACTATAGGCACTGATGGCAGCTGTGACACCTACAATAAACAATGAGTAGACCGTTGCATCAGTTGCAGGAACGCCCATCAAATAGACCAAAATAGGCACGGCTAAAATAGAACCGCCAGCACCACATAAGGCCAGTGTTAGCCCCACACCTAAAGCACCCAACCAGCCCAATACCATCATATCTATCATCAACAAATATATTGAATGAAGTTACTGAATTCACCGCCCATCATAGGGGAGGTTGGGCGGTGAAAACAGTCCATCATTTGGCACACAAAGGGAGGGGAGGACAGTCTTTCTTTGTGAACCAAAACCGTGTTAAACAACTTATCAATCCATGCAGCCACATACCATATTCGCAGGCACTGCTTCGTGGATACGTTTGGGCTGTGGTAAATTTAAGTTGTTCATAAGGTGAATAAATTTTTTGCAACCCAATGAAACCCTTGGGTTATTTGTTTTTTCTTCAGCAATACTCGACACCGTCATACCTTTATAATCATGCCCAGGATAGACCAAGGTTTGATTCGGTAGGGTGTACAATTTATTTGTAATTGAAGCGTAAAGTTGTTCGGCATCACCCTGTTGAAAATCCGTTCGCCCACATCCTCGAATCAATAGAGCATCACCTGTAAACACACGGTTATCACACACAAATGATAAGCAAGTATGGGTATGTCCAGGCGTTTCTAAGACTTGGACATCATATCTTCCGATATGTAAAACATCACCATCTTTTAATGCTGCATCAGCATTTAATATGCCTGCATGCACTGAAACACCAATTTGGCAGCCCGTTTTTTCACGCAATACACCACTTCCTGTAATATGATCGGCATGAACATGTGTATCAACAGTATAAATAAGCTTTAAACCAAGCTCATTTAAAAAATGAAGATCACGTTCGGCTTGCTCAAAAACAGGATCAATCAACAATGCTTCACCCGATTCAGAATCAGCGAGCAAATAACTATATGTCCATGTATTTTCATCAAAGAACTGTCGAAAAAACATATACTTACCTCCAAATAATTTGTGTTATGGCTTTAGAACAGGAAGTTGAAAACTAGCATGACATGCCACACATTGGTTCATGGTGCGCGCTAACTTGGCTTGAATCGCTTGCACAGACTTGCCTTCCTGTGCCATTCTCGCAATATCATCAAAGGCTTGATGGGTTGCAAAACCCAGTTTTTTGAAATCCATGGGAAGCTTCGCCTTCAGCGTAACATCCATCGTGCTTGTCGCTTGCATGCCCACTTTTGAGGCAGCTTCAACAACTTTCTTCAAATCCTGTTCGGATAAACCTTCCACCACTTGTTGCGTGGATGCCAACAGTTGACGCATTTCACCCAACACTTGGGCGCGTTCACTGGTATTTAATAAAACTTGGGTACGCCCATCTTCTGCGGTCGCCGTACTACCAAGAACCATAAATTTTACAGCAAAGCCGATGATAATCGTTAAAAGTACCGCAACAATCACCCATGGGGTTCTTTTGCACTGACACATATATCCTCCAGTTTATATTGCATAAAGCATATCACGAAGGGAGCAAGCTCCCACCGTGAATGTGACCGATTACTTCAAACGTTCAATACCCAACTGCTTCAAGAACATTTTTTCCAACCACGGTTCGGATTGTCCAGTTTTCATCTTGCGTATAAAATATTTTTCAAAGCCAACCTTGGCAATATGCACCCATTTACCACCTTTTGCCCAGACCATATTGCGTGGTGGAATTTGAGGATAAGCAACCAATGCAACACCGCCATCACCAAAGTCTGCCAAGCAAATAGCGCCCCATGTACCACATTTTTCAGGTTCTTCACCTTTCAAATCATGCACAATATTATGCACAATTGCTGTGGTCATCGATTCAATCATAAAGCCTGTTTTGGGTGTGCCTACCATAAGCGGACATTTTTCCACAGGTGGTATCGCAACAATCACACCAGTGGCATAAATATTTTGAAAGTCTGGGCTTTGTTGAAATTTATTGATTTTCACCATGCCCAATGGATTTACAATCGCTTCACAGTTGGCAACAGGACCAGCACCACGGAAAGGTGGCATCAACATGGCAAATTTGTGTTCTAAACTACCCGAAGCAATCACATCGCCGTTTCGATCCACCTCTTCATAATCAATCGTGTGTTCATGTACGGCATTGGTTTTACAATTGGTGATAAACTTAATATCACGCTTGCGAAGTTCAGACTCCAACAGTCCTTTGGAATCTTCCACACCACCCAGACCCAAATGACCAATATAGGGTTCAGGTGTAATCAACGTCATCGGAACTTGATCACGAATTTTACGGCGGCGCAGTTCTGTATCCAAAATACAAGCGTATTCATAGACAGGTCCGTAACATGAAACACCTTGCACTGCACCGACCACAATAGGTCCAGGGTTTTTACAAAACTCTTCAAAAGCATGAAATGTCTCGACCGCATGATCCACATGGCAAATAGAGTGACTATGCCCTTCAGGCCCCATGCCTGGCACCAATTCAAAGGCCAAGCGCGGACCAGAAGCAATAATCAGGTAATCATATTCAAGAAATTTTCCAGTACCCAAACGCAATTTATTTTCATCTGCTAAAATTTCATCCACACCACAGGATAAAAAATTGATACCTTTTTTATTCAAGTAAGGGGAGCATTCAAAACTAATTTGCTCTTTATCACGCCACCCAATAGCGACCCAAGGGTTGGAAGGCGTAAAATGAAAGTAATCCACATTGGAAATCACAGTCACTTCATGCTCACCACCTAATTTTTTCAATCCTTCTTTCATTTCATAGGCTGCTGGCATACCGCCAATACCAGCACCAATAATTGCAACATGTGCCATTACTCTCTCCATTACATCGATGGGTTGGATACCCACATTGTTTATTACCATGAGGACACGGCATCATTTGGGAAGTTCATACTTCCTGTTTGTTATTGGCAAGTGCAATAACAATATTACTTGCATTCAGGATGTGTTATTTTTTCATTGGGCAACTATTGATGCCAAGTATTGTATAAAGCAAACAGAACTTCATAAGCCCTGTTGCTAGAAAAACAGCACCTACACCCATAGCAACATAGTTCCAAGGTTCACTTAAACCAGCAACAAAACCGAGTATAAGCAGCCCAATACCCCCTAAAATTCGTACGATTCGATCAATACCACCTACATTTCCCTTCATATCAAACCTCCTTTGAACTTCAATATATAATATTATTAGCGAATAATAATATACAGGTTTAGATTTGTATGTGACAATGTCACATAAGGATAAGCATAAATATGTTGACCTTGGAGTATGCTCCATGCTTTAAACTTGCGGCATGAAGATCAGTGAACTGGCAAAACAAGCCAACACCCATATCGATACCATTCGTTATTATGAAAAGCGTGGTTTGATGTTCAAAGTCTCGCGTACTGCATCGGGCTATCGAATTTATCAGCCCAAAGATGTCAAACGTTTGTTATTTATCGTCCATGCCAAAGCTTTAGGATTTGGCACTGGGTCAGTTGAGTTTGATATGATTTATGGGTGAGGTGTTGATAGCACCTGCATTCTAAACATCTGAGCGATAGAAAATGATTTTTCGACGATCCCTAAAGCTACAGCGGGCACTTTTTTGGTTGTAAAGTGCTT
>JAUZQO010000010.1 GCA_030950925.1 Mariprofundaceae bacterium | reverse complement strand
GAATCACTGATAGCCAAATGCCCGTTACCACAACGCGATGCTTCGCGCTTATTGATTGTAAATGAGGGTGATTTGGATCACCAGTACACCCATGATTTAACGGCTTTGGTGCAACAAGGTGATGTTTGGATCATCAATGATACCCGAGTAATTCCTGCTAGACTTTTGGGGCAACGCCCGAGTGGTGGTAAGGTTGAAATTTTATTGCTTGAACCTTCGGATATTCCTGATGTCTGGACGGCTTGGGGTAAAGCCAATAAACCACTCAAACAAGGTGACCACATTATCATTTCGGATGGTTTTGTGGTGGAGATTTTGAATCGCCAAGGCAAAAATGTGGAAGTGCGCTTGCTTGCCGATGATGTCCCATCGGCCATTAAAATTTATGGGCATATGCCCTTGCCACCTTATATTGATCGTCCTGATTCGGAAGAAGATAAACTTCGTTATCAAACGATATTTGCAGAACATGATGGTGCTGTGGCGGCACCCACAGCAGGCCTGCATTTAACTGAAAACTTGATGCAAAAAATGGAAGATGCAGGGGCAAGGTTTGTGCATATCACCTTACATGTGGGACCAGGGACTTTTCAACCCGTACAAGTGGATGATGTCCATGCTCATGTGATGCATGAAGAGGCTTATGTGGTGTCGCAAGATGCTGCCGATGCCATCAATCAAGCCAAAGCAGAAGGGCGACGGGTGGTGGCAGTCGGCACCACAAGTTTACGTACATTGGAGGCAGCATCGACATCGGGTGTAATTTGTGCAGGAAAGGGGCGAACCGATATTTTTATCTATCCTGGGTATGAATTTCAGATGGTGGATGCTTTGTTGACCAACTTTCATTTGCCACAATCGACATTGTTGATGTTGGTGGCTGCTTTGGTGGGTAAAGAACGTGTGTTATCGAGCTATGAACATGCTATTGAGAAAAAATATCGTTTTTATTCGTATGGTGATGCAATGTTTACAACAAGGATGAAGTTATGAAAGTAATGTTGGCACAATGCGCTCCGTGTGTGGGAGATATTGAAGGCAATATTGCAATGATGTTGGACGTGATGCAGCAGGCCGAACAGGCAAAGCTGGATCTATTGGTTTTTCCAGAACTCTCGCTGACAGGCTACCCACCCGAAGATTTGCTGTTGCGTCCTTCTTTTCTGGATGCTGTTGAACAAGGTGTGGATAGGCTCATCAAGGCATCAGTATCGGTGTGTGTGATTTTTGGAGCACCACGCCGCAGTGAACGAGGCTTGAAAAATACTGCTTTCCTTTGCCAGCATACTGCATCTGTAGGTATATATGATAAGCAGTGTTTACCCAATTATGGTGTATTTGATGAACGTCGTTACTTTGAAGGTGGTCAAGGTGACAATGTATTTGAAATAAATGGTCAACGCATTGGCTTGGGAATTTGCGAAGATATGTGGCAAGCTGGCTGGCGTGATGCCCAAGTCGGAAAACAATGTGACGTGTATGTATGTTTAAATGCTTCACCGTTTTATTTGGGTAAACAAGACAAGCGTGAAGCACTGACTTCTGTTGCAGCTAAGCAATGGCAAACACCTGTGATCTATGTCAACGCTGTGGGTGGACAAGATGAAGTGGTGTTTGATGGCGGCTCGCATGTTGTGAATGCCCACGGTGATCTTTTGCAGCGGATTCCCCTGTTTTCCAATCAATGTGTGTGTGTTGATTTAGAGCTTAGTCCCCATATTGTGCCTGATTTACCCAATCGAATGAACCAACTGCATAATGCTTTGGTCATGGGTTTACGAGATTATGTCCATCGAAATGGTTGTAGACAGGTGGTGTTGGGTTTGTCGGGCGGCATTGATTCGGCGGTCACTGCGGTGATAGCTGTTAAAGCCTTAGGGGCAAAACATGTATTGGGGGTGTTGTTGCCTTCGGAATATTCCAGCGCCCATTCCTTGGAAGATGCACATGCTTTGGTGAAAAACTTGGGCATTGAATCCACAGTTTTACCGATTGCTAAAGGTGTGGATTGTGTGAATGGGATGTTGAGCAGTGTGTTTTCAGCATGGGGTAAAAGTGAAGCTGATGTGACTGAAGAAAATATTCAGGCTCGCATGCGTGGCCTTTTATTGATGGCAATTTCCAATAAAACAGGGCGCATGTTGTTAACCACGGGCAACAAATCAGAAATAGCAGTGGGTTATGCCACCTTGTATGGTGATATGTCAGGTGGTTTTTCAGTGTTAAAAGATGTCTATAAAACAGATGTCTTTGCACTCGCAAACGATATGAATCGCAATATTGAAGTCATTCCACAGAATAGCATTGATAAACCACCGTCAGCAGAGCTTCGGCCTGACCAAAAAGATTCCGATTCTTTGCCTGATTATGATGTGTTGGATGCAATTTTAGAGGCAAGTATTGAAGAATGTTTATCTGTTGATGCGATTGCTGCACGTGGATTTGATCGGAATGAAGTCGTACGCGTGGTGCGTATGGTGAAAAATAATGAATATAAACGTCGCCAAGCACCACCTGCGGTAAAGGTCACACGTTGTGCTTTTGGGCGTGACCGCCGTTATCCGATGACCCATGGGTTTATCGAAAGATAAAACTTGCTAAAGGACAATGGGGCGACATAATGCGCCCCGTTCGTTTTACCCTGCCAATTCTGGTAGGATAACTCTAAGGAAGGGTGGCAGAGCGGCCGAATGCACCGGTCTTGAAAACCGGCGAAGGTAAAACTTCCGTGGGTTCAAATCCCACCCCTTCCGCCAGAGTTTATATATATATATATCACCTTTACTTTTTTGTATTAAACTACAAATTATTTTTTCTACGTCATTTTTTCTTTTGTTTGCTAAGCTTGGATGATGCTTGCTATAAGTGTGCAAAGATATTGCCTTGGTTTCCATTATGAAATTTATAGTATGCGCGTATGACTCCTTTATCTGCTTCTTCCCAACTGCTTATACTCCAAGGCTCTTTAGCACTTTCTAACTTCCAAAAAAATAAATTATGCGATGTATTGCAAACCTCTGATGTTGATGCATATTTTATTCATGTCGCTGAAGTATCCAATGACTGGTGTGAAGCAGATAGTCAACGGTTGGCTGATATTTTAGGGTGCGATTTACAATACTTTACCACGGATTCGGCGAATGATTTATTTCTTGTGACACCGCGCATTGGCACAATTTCACCATGGTCATCCAAGGCAACGGATATTGCCAAACTTTGTGGTTTATCCGAATTATTGCGTATTGAGCGGGGTATTGCCTATCGTATCCAAGGCAATCGCCAAGTCATTGGTGCAGCATTGCATGATAAAATGACGGAATCGGTGTTGTCATCGATTGATGATTTACACCAACTTTTTCAACATCAAAATCCTAAGGCTTTGGTGCGTATTGATATGCTTAGCGATGGGCGTGATGCCTTGGTGCAAGCCAATCAAACCTTGGGTTTGGCACTGGCCGATGATGAGATTGATTATCTTTTAGAACATTTTACTGCCATAGAGCGCAATCCGAGTGATGCTGAATTGATGATGTTTGCACAAGCGAATTCAGAACATTGCCGCCATAAAATTTTTAATGCGGACTGGACGATTGATGGTGAAAAGATGGATAAGTCCTTATTTGCCATGATTCGTCATACCCATCAAACTTCTCCAGAAGGTACGATTGTTGCCTATTCCGATAACTCCTCGGTAATTGAAGGCGGAGCATGCAAGCGTTTTTATCCCAATGCGGATAGAAAATATAGTGAACATGATGATGATGTGCATATTTTAATGAAAGTGGAAACACACAACCATCCAACTGCCATTTCCCCTTTCGCAGGTGCTGCGACAGGGTCGGGGGGTGAGATTCGTGATGAAGGGGCAACGGGCATTGGCTCTAAACCCAAAGCGGGCTTGTGTGGTTTTACCGTATCAAACTTGCAAATCCCTGATTTCAAACAACCTTGGGAAGTCAATCATGGAAAACCTGAACGCACAGCGTCTGCGCTCAATATTATGTTGGATGCGCCCATCGGTGCAGCAGCCTTTAACAATGAATTTGGTCGCCCCAATATCACAGGTTATTTTCGTACCTATGAACAAGACGTGGATGGTGATTTACGCGGTTATCACAAACCCATTATGTTGGCGGGTGGTGTGGGCAATATTGATGCGCGTCATGTGCATAAAAATCATGTGCCTGTGGGGTCGTTGATTATTCAACTGGGTGGACCTGCGATGTTGATTGGTTTGGGTGGTGGTGCGGCATCGAGTATGGACACTGGCTCGAATGTAGAATCCTTGGATTTTGATTCGGTGCAACGCGGCAACCCTGAAATGGAACGCCGTTGCCAAGAAGTCTTGGATCGCTGTTGGCAAAAAGGTGATGAAAATCCTATTTTATTTATCCATGACATTGGTGCAGGTGGTCTTTCCAATGCAGTGCCTGAATTGATTCATGATGCGGGACGGGGTGGACGTTTTGATTTACGTCATGTGATCAACATGGAACGCGGCATGAGTCCGATGCAAATTTGGTGTAATGAAGCACAAGAACGTTATGTGTTGTCCATTGCGCCTGAATCTTTGCCTGAATTTGAAGCCATCTGTGAGCGTGAACGATGTTTGTTTGCGGTCTTGGGTGAAGCTACGGATGATGGGCATTTGCATGTCGATGATTCGGAATTGGGTGAATCTCCTGTGGATTTGTCCTTGGAAGTGTTGTTGGGAAAACCGCCTAAAATGGTGCGTAACGTTAAACATCAAGCCAGCAAATCAACACCTTTTCAAAATGAAAAGATTGTGTTGAGTGAAGCCATTCAACGTGTTTTCCGCTTACCTTCTGTCGCCAGCAAAGAGTTTTTAATCACCATTGGTGACCGTTCCATTACAGGGCTTGTGGCACGCGATCAAATGGTCGGGGCATACCAAGTTCCTGTCGCTGATGTAGCTGTGACTGCCAGTGATTTTAGTCAATATACAGGCGAAGCCATGGCGATGGGCGAGCGTACACCTTTGGCAGTATTGAATGCACCTGCATCAGGGCGCATGGCGATAGGTGAGGCATTGACCAATATCGCAGCGGCTTCGATGAGTAAACTAGGTGATGTAAAATTATCCGCCAACTGGATGGCAGCATGTGGGCATGCAGGCGAAGATGCAGCATTGTATGATACCGTGAAAGCAGTGGGCATGGAGCTTTGCCCCGCTTTGGGTATTTCGATTCCTGTGGGTAAAGATTCCTTATCCATGAAATCGGTTTGGCAACGTGACGGTAAAAAACAAGCCATGTTTTCACCCTTATCCTTGATTATTTCTGCTTTTTCACCTGTTACAGATATTCGCCAAACATTGACTCCTGTATTGCGTACCGATGTGGGTGATACCGATTTAATCTTGATTGATTTGGGTAAAGGTCAAAATCGTTTGGGTGGTTCAGGCTTGGCGCAAGTCTATGGTGTGACAGGTGAGGAAACGCCCGATTTGGATGATGCAGCATTATTTGTGAAGTTTTTCCATGCCATTCAACATTTGAATGCAGCGGGGAAAATTCTTGCCTACCATGATCGCTCGGATGGCGGTTTGTTGGCAACCGTGGCTGAAATGGCATTTGCAGGGCGTACGGGTGTGGATATTCACTTGGATATATTGGGGCAAGATGTGTTGCCCATCTTATTCGCTGAAGAATTGGGTGTGATGATTCAAGTGAAACACACCCATCGTAAATCTGTATTGGCATCTTTGAAGCATGAAGGACTGGGTGATATGACCCATATTATCGGTCAATTGAATGATGACATGCGCCTCCATATAAGCAGTCAGAACACGACGGTATTGGATGATGATGTGTTGGCATTGCAACAAGTATGGAGTGAAACATCGTATCAGATGAGTGCTTTGCGTGATCATCCTGAATGTGCAAAACAAGCTTTTGATGCGGTTGCCAACCATGATGCCAAAGGCCTTTTTTCAGCATTAAGCTATGATGTCAACGATGATATTTCAGCACCGTTTATTCTGAAAAACCGCCCGAAAATGGCAGTATTGCGTGAGCAAGGTGTGAATGGTCAAATTGAAATGGCAGCAGCCTTTGATCGCGCGGGCTTCACATCTGTGGATGTTCATATGTCGGATTTGATTGCAGGGCGTGTCAGCTTGGCTGATTTCCAAGGTTTGGTGGCATGTGGTGGCTTCTCCTTTGGTGATGTCTTGGGTGCTGGGCGAGGGTGGGCGAGTTCAGTCTTATATAATCCGCGTGCTAGAGATGAATTTGATGCTTTTTTCCATCGGGATGACTCCTTTTCGTTGGGTGTATGCAATGGCTGTCAGATGATATCGCAATTGAAAGACTTGATTCCAGGTGCAAGCCATTGGCCACGTTTTCAACGCAATCTTTCGGAACAATTTGAAGCACGTTTGTTGATGGTGGAAGTCATGGATTCACCATCCATATTGATGCAGGGCATGGTGGGTTCTAAAATGCCATTGGTGGTGGCACATGGTGAAGGACGCGTTCAATTTGAAGGCAATGATGCCAGCCAAGTCAAGCCCATGTTGCGTTATTTGGGGGCGGATGGTTTAGCGACTGAATCCTATCCTTATAACCCGAATGGTTCGCCAGAAGGTCTGACGGGCTTCACCTCCGATGATGGACGTTTCAATATCATGATGCCACATCCCGAACGTTTGTTTCGTCAAAGCCAATTCTCTTATAACCCTGAAGCCAATGGTGAATCAGGGGCGTGGTTAAGAATGTTCCAAAATGCACGAGTTTTCTTGGGGTGAGTCATATATGAGTGACCAAATTATTAACTTGGGTGAAGAAAATGAGCGAAAACGTGAGGAAATGATCGCAGCTTTATCCTTAGAATTGGGCAGAGATCTGAATTTATCGGTGTACGCTGCTGAAAGTGATCGTTCGAATGTCTTGGTGGATTTGTTGCGCGTGCAATTTATCAGCTTGATTAAAGAGTTGGATGCGTTGATTTCAACCAGTGATGCCGAAGAGAAGAAGCGCTTGTCAAAAAGTGTGCGGAAATGGCTCAACAGTTTAAACAATGCGCCTTTCTTACCACTTTCATTTCGTTTGAAAAATTTACGTCAATTGGAAGATTATATTGATGTATTGGCACATGATATGGGTAGCCTTATCTTGAAATCATATAAGGTGGGCATGTTGCACCTGAAAGATAAAAGCTTGGATAACAGTGCTTATTTACGTGAAGTTGTGAATATTGCTGCCATTGCTTTGGATTTATCGGGTCGGCAATTAAGCCATGATAGTGAATGTTATTTATCACATAGTACCATTGAAGTCCGTCAAAGTTTGGACATTGCAAGGCTGGGTCTTTTGGTGGTGCAATCCATGCCCAGTGATTGTCAGGCTGAAGGTGAACGGCTCAATAAATTTATCATTCAACATGAATTGATTCGCCGCATGGATCTCTGTGCTTGTACTAAAACAAATATGAAAACTATGTTGTGGCGTGTTTCACAATATGCAGTTCTCGCTGATGTGGAGTTGGTGCGCACAGGCGATTCGGTTTCTCGCCCTGAACGTGGACCTTTTTTGGTCACGCAAATCAGTAAGCCTCACAATAAACCCAAACGCCTGTCTACATTTCCTGAACGGCTTGATTATGATGTGATCGTTATTTCAGCGGCTGGCTTGTTGCGCCGTGTTGTGCAAGATATGGATATGGTGGCCAAAGCAGAGTCGCTAGCAAGCAAGGGCTATGCACTACGTTTGGAAACAGATGTGTCGGATGCACGTGTTTGTGGACAAATCATTATGTCTTCATTTCGCCGTAAGAAACGTGAAACACGAACCACCTTAACCAAAAAAAAAGTTGATGTTGGGGTGTATGTTGGACTTTATGTCGAAGCTGATGAGGGCTGGGGGGAAAGTACAGCGGAAAAAGGCTGGGTGTTGCATAATTTATCGCATAAGGGTGCGATGTTGCAATGCGATATTCGGCATGGACGAATTATTCCTGTGGATGCGGTGTTAAGTTTTGATTGGAAAGTGAAAGGATGGCCAGGATATGCCTTGGTACGCCGCGTTCAGGTTTCATTACAAGGTTACCAACGCTTGGGTGTGGAATTTATTCGTGGTGACATCAAAGCATCGAGTTTGCAATTTATCAATATGCGCAATGCTATGATGCAAGATGTTCATATTCCCGTATTGTTAGAAAAATTACCCAATGGTTGGCATGTATGGATGGGTGGAGAGGATCGTTACCATTCACCATTGACGGTATCCATTCAATCTACAGATAGTGCGCAATCCAATTTATGCCGTATTTATCCTACAGGAGAGTATGGTCATAATTATTCCATTTTTAAAATTGCTGAAGTTCTCACCACATCAGAGTTAAAAGCCTTGGTATTGGCGCAAAATCAAGGCGAAGTGAAAAAACGTCCCGACCAATTGACCTTCTAACACATATTTTTTGGTGAAATAACACACACCTTTTCTATAGTACAGCCTACTGAATCAAGGGGCATAAAATCACTATGGACGTATTACAAGCAATCATTTTAGGCATCATCGAAGGTGCGACCGAATTTTTACCCATTTCCTCCACAGGTCACATGATTGTTGCCAGTCAGTGGATGGGTATCGTACAAAATGATGAAAACAAAGCCTTTGAAGTAATTATTCAACTGGCAGCGATTTTGGCAGTGATTGCCAATTATAGTGAAAAGTTTTCATTCAAATATTTAGAGTTATGGAAAAAAGTGGTCTTGGCTTTTGTGCCTGTAGGGGCTGTGGGTTTGGCCTTTCATCATCAAATCAAAGCCATGTTCAATGTCGAAACCGTGGCGATCATGTTTATCGTGGGTGGTGTTATTTTTCTCATCGTTGAATATTTGCATAAAGATAAGGTTTATCCAGTAGAAAAAGTTGAAGATTTAAGTTATCGGCAAGCCATGTGGATTGGTGTGGCGCAAGTCTTTGCGCTTATTCCTGGTACAAGCCGTGCAGGTTCAACCATTATTGGTGCAATGTTGGTCGGTTTAAGCCGCAAGGCGAGTGCTGAATTTTCATTTTTATTGGCATTGCCTGTGATGTTGGCAGCCAGTGGCTTTGATTTACTCAAACATTATCAAGATTTTATAGGTGTGGATATTTTGCCATTATTAGCAGGATTTGTGGTTGCATTTGTATCGGCATGGTTGGTCATGCGCTTATTGATTCAGTTTCTTGAACGCTTCACGTTTGTGGCATTTGGCGTGTACCGCATTGCCTTCGGTCTTTTATTGCTTTGGATCATGGCATCATGATGGCTCCGCATATTGATCCTGTAGCCTTACAATTGGGACCGTTTGCGATTCATTGGTATGGCTTGATGTATGTCTTTGGGTTTACTGCTACATGGCTATTGGTGCGCAAACAATTGCGTGAGTGTGGTGCTTGGGAAGTCACGGTTCAGCCCGAAGCATATGAAGGCTTGTTTACGGCATTGATTCTCGGCGTGGTATTGGGTGGTCGATTGGCTTATGTGCTGTTTTATAACTTTTCTTATTACATCGGGCATCCCATTGAAGTGTTTTATATTTGGCAGGGCGGTATGTCCTTTCATGGTGGTTTTTTGGGTTCAATCGTGGCGGGTTGGTGGTATTGCCGAAAATATGATATGCCCTTTATGTTGATGATGGATAAAATTTGTGTGGTCGCTCCCATTGGTTTGGCATTTGGGCGCATGGGTAATTTTATCAATGGTGAACTTTGGGGGCGTGTCGTCACGCATCCTGCGGATGTACCATGGGCAATGATTTTCCCTGGTGCGGGGCCTGAACCCCGTCATCCCAGTCAGCTTTATGAACTTGGACTTGAAGGCGTGCTTTTGTTTGTATTGCTGTGGTTCACACGCAAATTGAATTGGCCGATTGGTATGCGTGCCGCCTTATTTTTGGTTGGTTATGCCTTGGCGCGCATTTTTTGCGAACAATTTAGACAACCCGATGTACAACTTGGTTTTATTTATAGCGATTGGTTGACGATGGGTATGTTGCTTTCATCCAGCATGTTGGCTGCGGGTATCAGTTGGATGGCTTGGTTGATGGTCAAAGGTAAAAAAACATGAAAATCACCACATGGAATGTGAATTCACTTAAAATACGTTTACCACATGTGTTGGCGTATTTAGCACAGGAAAACCCTGATGTATTGGCATTGCAAGAAACCAAACAGCAAGATAAAGATTTTCCCCAAGAAGCGCTTGAGGCTGCGGGCTATCATGTTCAATTTTCAGGGCAGAAGAGTTACAACGGGGTCGCCATCATCAGCAAATATGAGATGCATGATGTGGTGATGGATATACCAAACTTCAATGACCCTCAACGCCGATTATTGGCAGCAACGATTGATGGGGTGCGCATCATTGATGTGTATATCCCCAATGGTCAAGAAGTCGGTTGTGATAAATATGAATATAAATTTCGCTGGCTTCATGCCTTGCGTAACTTTCTAAGCACAGAATTGGAACAGCATGAAAGTTTAGTCTTATTGGGCGATTACAATATTGCACCTGCGGATTTGGATATTCATGATCCATCGCGCTGGGTTGAAAAAATCATGTGTTCCGCGCCAGAGCGTGAGTGGTTTGATTCACTGATGGATTTGGGGCTTTATGATACCCTTCGTCAACAACATCCAAATGAAGCAATGCACACTTGGTGGGATTATCGGATGAATGCGTTTCGCCGTGGTTGGGGGATTCGTATTGACCATATTTTAGTAACAAAGTACTTACAGATTCAAGAATCGGGTGTACATACCGACTACCGAGCCAAAGAACGACCTTCGGATCATGCGCCTGTTTGGGCATTGCTTTCAAAGCATTATAATACCCCAAGAAATTAAGACAGTAAAATATCGATGCTAATTTCTTTCTTCTCAGATTGCGCGGGATGCATTCTTGATTTATGAAAATTATTCATTCAATAAAAACAATGCGCGACTATACATAAATTTTCATCAACACC
Source organism: Mariprofundaceae bacterium (assembly GCA_030950925.1). Classification (GTDB taxonomy): domain Bacteria; phylum Pseudomonadota; class Zetaproteobacteria; order Mariprofundales; family Mariprofundaceae. The sequence continues at coordinate 352 of JAUZQO010000010.1, read as the reverse complement.
TTCGCCAAAATTGATAGGGTATCTGCCAAGCTTTAGTGTTGATTTTTTTCACAAAACACACTAAAACATAAAGAGCAGATACCTATGAAAAAAATCATACAAGCCTTATCATTCATTGACAATATTTTGGATAGGAAAACATTCAAGCAGCTTGGTAACCTTGTCGAAGCCATCCTTTCGATGACGGGACGCGTTACCATGCTGGGTATGTATCGTTGGTCAGAATCTGGGGGTAGTTACCGCACTATTCAGCGATTTTTTGGGCTTCCTGATATTCCATGGGAACGGATGAACTGGCTAGTTTCTAGAAAATTTTTACAAGACAACGATGATCATATCTTGATTACTGGCG
>JAUZQO010000001.1 GCA_030950925.1 Mariprofundaceae bacterium | reverse complement strand
GCTTGACGAATATCAGCTAATCGTTGCTGCACGTCATCCCAATCCACTTCTCTAACATCAGACAGCATGATTTTAGCGTGAGTTGTACCTTGCAGTGATTCTGCTTCGTGGAACAATTCTTCAAATAACTTTTCACCTGGTCGTAAACCCGTATAAACAATATCAATATCTTTATTGGGAACCAAACCTGCTAAACGAATCATTTGTTCTGCCATATCTTTAATTTTCACGGGTTTACCCATGTCTAAGACAAAAATCTCACCACCAGAGCCCATGGTTGCGGCTTGAAGAATCAATGATACAGCTTCAGGAATGGTCATGAAATAACGCGTAATGTCAGCATGGGTCACCGTCACAGGACCGCCACTTTCAATTTGCTTCTTAAACAAAGGTACAACACTTCCTGCAGAACCAAGCACATTACCAAAACGCGTCGTAATAAAAGCAGTATCACATCGTTTATTGAGATTTTGGCAATATATTTCAGCCATACGTTTGGTTGCACCCATAACATTGGCAGGGTTGACGGCTTTATCGGTGGACACTTGTATAAAGTATTTACAGTGATTTTGCGCTGCAATATCAGCAAGCATACATGTACCCAAGACATTGGTTTTAATGCCTTCGGCAGGGTTTGCCTCTACAAGCGGAACATGTTTGTAAGCTGCTGCATTAAAAATAATATCAGGTTTAAACGCAGAAAATAACCAATCCATACGTTCGCTATCTCGAATATCACCCAACATAGCTACACTGGCTTTATAATTATTTTTCCCCTGAAGCTCATTGTCAATTTGATATAAATTAAATTCAGCATGATCAACTACAATAAGCTTTTTAGGTGAAAACGCTAACAACTGACGGCATAACTCAGAGCCAATAGAGCCTCCAGCACCTGTAACCATGACACACTTGCCTTGAATAAACTGAGCAACCACTTCAGTATTCAAATCAATTTCTTCTCTACCTAACAAATCTTCCAAACAAATGTTTCGCAAGCTCCCGATATCAGGCGCTTGATGATCCAATTCTTCTAACGTTGGTACTGTTCGACATCGCGTATGCAAATCTGCACACGTTTTCACCATATGTTGCAGCAATTGCGATGGTGCAGAGGGCATAGCAATCAACACTTCATCAATGCTTAATTCTGGAATAAGCTTAGCTAAATCCTTGAAATCACCCAACACAGGAATGCCTCGAATATCACAGCCCTTCTTCTTTTTAGCATCATCTAAAAAACCAACGGGAACATATTTATCCGAATGTAAAATATCTCGAGCAAGTAACTCTCCAGCTTTTCCTGCACCTAAAATAAGCACTCTTTTCCCATCAATCGCTGACAAGCTTACGCGCCTATCTTTTAGCCAACGGTACAATAAACGCATGCCTGCCAAACCTCCCATCAATAAAATGGGATATAAGACAAATGTTGAGCGTGGAATACCTTCAAGTCTAATCCAAATAAATAATATAAAATACGTAACCAAGGCGCCAAGTAATACGGATTGTAAAATACGTTTTAAATCGGGCAGTGATGCAAAGCGCCAAATACCTCGGTATAAACCAAAATACCAATAGTTAAATGCTTGAACAAGCAAAGCTACCCATAATAAATGCCATGCCGCCTCGACATGATGCTGTGGAATAACGCCAAAATCAAAACGAAAAGAAAAAGCCAAGTATATAGCTAAGCCAACCCATAACATATCATGAACAAAAGCAAACCAACGGCTTTTCCATATATAAAGTAAGTCTCTCAATTGTGCACCATCCCCATCCTTCAATTAAAAAGGCGAGCCCTAGAGCTCGCCTTTAACATTATCTAACCCTTTATAAAAAGAAAATTATTTATAAAAACCAATCATTTCTTCTAAAGATTTTACTTTAATCTTAGAAGCTTGACCAGCCGAACCAAATGCTTCAAAGCGTGCTTTGCAGATATCTTTCATCGCATCTTTAGCTGCTTTGTAGAATTTACGTGGATCAAAGTTTGATGGGTTTTCTTTCAAGTGTTTACGAATCGCGCCCGTAGAAGCCATACGCAAATCTGTATCGATGTTTACTTTACGCACACCTGATTGAATACCTTTCACAATCTCTTCAACAGGGACACCATAAGTCTCACCCATTTCGCCGCCATGTGCATTGATAATTTTCAACCACTCTTGTGGCACTGACGATGAACCATGCATGACCAATTGTGTATCTGGCAATGCAGCATGAATTTCTTCAATACGATCAATGCGCAACACTTCACCTGTTGGTGGTTTGGTGAACTTATAAGCACCGTGAGAAGTACCAATCGCAATGGCTAATGCATCAACATTGGTTTGTGTCACGAAATCTACCGCTTCATCAACGCCTGTTAACAATTGCTCCATGTCCAAAGCGCCTTCAGCACCATGACCATCTTCTTCACCCATCATGCCTGTTTCCAAAGAACCAAGACAACCAAGTTCGCCTTCAACAGATACGCCACCAGCGTGAGCCATACCGACCACTGTTTTGGTTACATCTACATTATATTCAAATGAAGATGGTGTTTTCATGTCAGCCATCAACGAACCATCCATCATCACTGATGTGAAACCAGATTGGATTGAACGCAAACAAATCGCTGGCTCAGAGCCATGATCTTGGTGCATCACAACTGGAATATGCGGATACATTTCAACAGCCGCATCAATCATATGACGCAAGAATGGTTCACCTGCATAGTTACGTGCGCCAGCAGAACCCTGCATAATGACTGGTGAATTCACCTCATTTGCAGCTTCCATGATTGCATGAACTTGCTCCATATTATTTACATTGAATGCTGGCATGCCATAGCTTTCTTCAGCTGCATGATCCAGTAATTGACGTAATGAAATTAATGCCATTGTCTTTCTCCTTTTATTTCTACAACTATTAAATGATTAATCAATGCTGACGATTTTCATGGCATTGGTGCCACCAGAAGCTCCCATCGGCGTACCAAACGTCATGATAATCAAATCATCTTTTTCTGCTAAACCATCGTTGAGCATTTTTTGTTTCATATCCAATGTGGCTTTAGGGGCTTCAGTCGCAGAATACTGAACAGGCATACACAAAGGGATCACATTTCGAAATAACGTCACGCGTCCTAAAGTAGAAGCTTCCGTGGTTAAAGCATAGATGGGAACATCTCCCAAATGACGGGACATATACAATACTGTATTGCCACTATGGGTAAATGCAGTAATCGCTTTAATGGGCATAGAGCGCGCCACTTCCATGGCTTGATGGGCAATGCATTCATCCACTGAAAGTGGTGGAAAGCGTGCTTCGCGTGTATGTGCAGAAGGTAATACACGTTGTTTTTCAGTTTCAATGCAGGTGCGGTGCATGGCTTCCACGGCTTCAACAGGATAATTCCCAGCAGCAGATTCACCCGATAACATTACAGCATCGGTGCCATCCAACACAGCATTGGCGCAATCATTGACTTCGGCACGTGTTGGAATCGGATTTTCACACATGGATTCCATCATTTGCGTTGCCACAATCACAGGACAATTGTATTTAGGAGCCATGCGAAGCATTTTTTTCTGTACAGGCGGTACAGCTGCATCACCAATTTCAACACCCAAATCACCACGAGCCACCATCACTGCATCAGAGGCTTCCATGATTGATTTAAGATTGTCATCAAGTACAGCTTCGGCACGTTCAACCTTAGCCACCATGCCTGCATTGCTGCCTTCGGCACGCACCAAAGAACGCGCATAGTCCATATCTTTACCATCACGCGGAAACGATATGGCAACATAATCAATGCCAATGGCACACGCTGTTTTGATGTCTTCTTTATCTTTATCGGTGAGGGCATCCGCAGACAAACCACCACCCGCACGGTTGATGCCTTTATTGTTGGACAGTACGCCACCGACAATAACGGTACAATGAATGGCTTGACCAATCACTTCATCCACATCCATCACCAAGAGACCGTCATTCAGTAATAAACGCGCACCTGGTTCAACATCACCCACAAGCTCTTTATAGGTCAGTCCCACACGTTCATCATCACCATCATCCAAAGGCATATCGGCATCAAGAATAAACTTTTGACCGATTTTCAGCATGGTTTTACCCGTTTTGAACTTACCACAACGAATTTTAGGACCTTGCATATCAGCCAGAATACCCACCACAATACCAAGTTTTTTGGCAGCGGCGCGAACATTATCGGCGCGCATTTGATGATCTTCTGGTGTACCGTGCGAAAAGTTTAAACGCACGACATTGACACCTGCTGCAATCATTTTTTCCAACATCGCTGGTGATTCAGATGCAGGACCTAGGGTTGCTACAATTTTTGTTCTACGAATTTGTTTGCTCACTTAGCTGTGCGCTCCTCTAACATTGCCACTGCTGGCAATTTTTTACCTTCTAAGAACTCAAGAAAAGCACCACCACCCGTTGAAATGTAAGATACTTTGTCGGCAATATTGTACTTATCCACAGCAGCCAAGGTATCGCCGCCACCAGCAATAGAGAATGCAGAGGATTCAGCAATCGCCAAAGCAATCGCTTTGGTACCCTCACCGAATTGATCAAATTCAAAGACACCAACAGGACCGTTCCATACAATCGTACCTGCATTTTTAATAATGTCAGCCAGCGCTGCGCATGAATCAGGACCAATATCAAAAATCATATCATCATCAAGACACGCATCGGATTTTTTCAAGGTTGCTTCAGCAGTCGGTGAGAATTCTTTGGCACATACAATATCGGTGGGTACAGGGATGCTGCCGCCTTTGGCTTCTGCGTTAGCTGTAAGTTTTTTGCATGTATCCACCAAATCAGCTTCATACAATGACTTACCAACTGGCTTGCCTGCTGCTGCAATAAAGGTGTTGGCAATACCACCACCCACAACCAATTGATCCACAATGGTAGAAAGAGATTCCAATACAGTTAGCTTTGTTGAAACTTTAGATCCACCCACAATGGCAACCATCGGGCGAGCTGGATTATCCAATGCTTTACCCAATGCTTCCAATTCACCTGCCAACAATGGCCCAGCACATGCAACAGGAGCATGGGTACCAACGCCATGCGTTGAGGCTTGTGCGCGATGCGCGGTGCCAAATGCATCCATCACATAGATATCACACAATGCCGCATATTGCTTGGATAGTGCTTCTTCATTTTTCTTTTCGCCTTCATTAAAGCGAACATTTTCAAGCAAGATCACTTCACCATCAGCAACTTCAATATCTGCGCCCAAGTAATCTTTCACAAGACGAACATCTTGCCCCAACAAGCCAGACATGTGCGCTGCAACAGGTGATAATGAGAATTTTTCTTCAGGAGAGCCTTCAGTAGGACGACCCAAGTGAGACATCACCAACACTTTTGCACCCGCTTTCACACAGTGTTCAATCGTTGGTAATGATGCACGAATACGTTTATCGCTGGATACTTTACCATCAGTTACAGGTACATTGAGATCCTGACGAATCAAGACTCGTTTACCCGCTAGATCAAGGTCAGTCATTTTAATTACAGACATTTATCACTCCTTTTAATTGTTAAGTACGTTTATCGTTGCCAGCTTTGTAAACCTGCAATGAAAAACGTGGGAATTGCCAAGGCAACCCCCAACGATTTTATATTTATGCGATATGGCGCAAAACACGTAACATGTTGCAAGTATATCCATACTCGTTGTCATAAAAAGCAACGATTTTGACAAAGGTACTATCAATGGCGATACCAGCAGTGGCATCAAAGATGGATGGGTGTGAATCACCACGAAAATCAGTGGAAACCACTTTTTCATCGGTAAAGCCCAACACGCCTTTCATAGAACCTTCAGAAGCTTCTTTCATGGCAGCAACGATGCCTTCATAAGAGGTTTCTTTTTCCAATTCAACCGTCAAATCCACAACAGAAACATCAGAAGTAGGTACGCGGAAAGCCATGCCAGTAAGCTTACCATTCAATGCAGGAATCACTTTGCCCACAGCTTTAGCAGCACCTGTCGATGATGGAATGATGTTTTCCAAAATTCCGCGACCACCACGCCAATCTTTGTTGGATGGACCATCCACAGTTTTTTGTGTTGCAGTTGCAGCATGAACAGTGGTCATCAAACCACGCTTGATGCCGAAGCTATCGTTCAATACTTTAGCTACTGGAGCCAAACCATTGGTGGTGCAAGATGCAGCAGAAACAATGGATTCACCCTTATATTCTTCATGATTTACGCCATAAACAAACATTGGGGTGTCATCTTTGGAAGGTGCAGATTGTAATACTTTAGAAGCACCTGCATCAATATGTGCTTGGCATGTTTCTTTGGTTAAGAAGAAGCCTGTACATTCCAAAACAACATCCACGCCCACTTCATCCCATTTTAAATTCGCAGGATCACGCTCGGCTGTAATACGAATATTTTTACCATCAACAAGTAAATTACCACCGTCAACAGATACATCACCGTCGAAACGACCATGAACGGAGTCATATTTCAACATATAGGCTTGGTAGTCTGGTGCAAGTAAATCATTGATTGCAACAACTTCCATATCTTTAAATTCTTTTGCAATCGCACGGAATGCCATGCGACCAATGCGACCAAAACCATTAATACCGACTTTAATTGTCATAGTTACTCTCCCTTTATTTCTTCATCCCTCAGCTTACTATCAACATAAAATATTAGTCAATAGCAAGCCGAGCCTTATTTTTATATCATTGTTTTATTATTTTGAAACGTCATTCACAGCAGCAACAACGGCTTCTGTGGTGATGCCGAATAATTTGTACAAGTCTTTGATGGGCGCAGACTCACCAAAGGTATCGATTCCCACAACCTTGCCATTCAAACCAACATATTTAGCCCAGAAACCCGTGACACCCGCTTCAACAGCCACACGCGCAGCAACCGAGGCTGGCAATACAGACTCTTTATAAGCCGCATCTTGTTTATCAAAGGTGTTGGTGGATGGCATAGACACCACGCGAATTTTCTTATCAGTGATAGCGGCGGCGGCTTCCATCGCCAAAGAAACTTCAGAACCCGTGCCGATGATGATGGCATCAGGTGTGCCTTCACAATCTTTCAGGATGTAGCCACCTTTTTCAATCAACTTAATTTGATCCGCCGTACGCTCTTGATGCGGCAAGCCTTGACGCGAATAAATCAACGATGTTGGACCCGTCATATTCATAACCGCAGACTTCCAAGATACCGCTGATTCAACCGCATCACATGGGCGCCATACATCCATATTTGGAATCATGCGCAAGGTAGCTGTTTGCTCAACAGGTTGATGGGTCGGACCATCTTCACCAAGACCAATGGAATCATGCGTGAATACTTCGATATGACGAATTTTCATCAATGCAGCCATGCGCAAGGCGTTACGTGCATACTCAGAGAACATCAAGAAAGTTGCACCGTAAGGAACAAAACCACCATGCAATGAAATACCATTAATCATCGCCGCCATACCAAATTCACGCACACCATAATTGACGTAGTTACCATCATCATGCTGGCAAACTGGTTTGGCTTCTGGCCAAAGTGTTAAGTTTGATCCTGCCAAATCAGCAGAACCACCCAAGAATTCAGGCGTCAACTTAGCCAAAGCAGCAATGGTGTTTTGCGATGCTTTACGAGAAGCGATGCTTTCACCTTTTTCAGCAACTTCGGCAATAAATGCATCCACACCTGTTTCCCAGTCGGCGCTTAATTCGCCCGCCAAACGGCGTTTCAATTCAGCCGCTTCAGCTGGATATGCAGCTGCATAGGCTTCAAAGCGTGCATCCCAGTCCGATTGAGCAGCAGCACCCGCTTCTTTGTTATCCCAACCAGCATACACATCTTTAGGAATTTCAAATGGTGCAGAATCCCAGCCCAATTCTTTACGAACCAAAGCGATTTCTTCATCACCCAAAGCCGCACCATGACAGGCATGAGAGCCAGCCTTATTGGGAGAACCAAAGCCAATAATTGTTTTACAGCAAACCATGGTTGGCTTGCCTGTTTCAGCTTTGGCAGTGTCAATCGCAGCTTTGATTTCATCCGCACTGTGACCATCCACATTCTTAATCACTTGCCAGCCATAAGCTTCAAAACGAGCAGGCGTATCATCTGTAAACCAGCCTTCTACTTCACCATCAATGGAAATGCCGTTGTCATCCCAGAATGCAATCAATTTGCCCAAGCCCAATGTGCCAGCCAAAGAACATGCTTCGTGAGAAATACCTTCCATCAAGCAGCCATCACCCAAGAATACATAGGTGTTGTGGTCAACAATATTGTGACCTTCTTTATTAAACTGTGCCGCCAAAGTCTTTTCAGCCAATGCCATACCAACACCGTTGGTAATACCTTGACCCAAAGGCCCTGTCGTGGTTTCAACGCCAGGTGCATAACCATATTCAGGATGACCAGGTGTACGCGAATGCAATTGACGGAATTGTTTCAAATCTTCAATGCCCAAATCATAACCTGTGAGGTGCAACAAAGAATAGATCAACATCGAACCATGACCATTGGAGAGAATGAAGCGATCACGATCAACCCATTGTGGGTTGGTCGGATTGTGTTTCATATAATCGTTCCAAAGAACTTCAGCAATGTCTGCCATGCCCATGGGCGCACCAGGATGACCAGAATTTGCTTTTTGTACTGAATCCATAGCTAAAGCACGAACGGCGTTAGCCAAATGTCTACGATTGCTCATTTAATATACTCCTTGGATAATTTAACTAAAAACTTAAACGTGTTGTGTGGTTTGAACACGACGAATATTTCCGACAGAACCCGAAAGAACAACCGTATCTGTGGTCATATATTTACCATCAACATCTGTACCAACTTTCACATGATCCACATATTCGCCACTGGTCAAGCCTGTGGCAATGAACATGCAATCATCCGAAGTGATTAATTCATCACGGGTTAAATAGCGTTCTGTATCAATGCCTTCTTTTTTGCATAATTCGATTTCAAAATCTTTTTGCGGTGCCATGCGACCAAACATTTCAGCACCCATGGCGCGTGCTGCACATGCAGTTACAATGCCTTCAGGTGTGCCACCAATGCCAAGCAACGCATCAGAACCCATATTTAAAACAGCTTGAATCGCGCCATTGACATCGCCATCCGTAGCTAGGCGAACTTTCGCACCACACGCATAGATTTCTTTGAGTAGTTGTGCATGGCGTGGCTTATCCAATACAAACACCGTAATTTCAGTAATATCTTTTTGTAATGCTTCCGCCAACTGTGTTAAGCGAACTTCAACCGAAGCTGTAGGATCAATTTTTCCACGTGCAGCTTTTGGATAAACTTGTTTTTCCATATAAAAACATGAGCCAGGGCGGAACATGGTGCCAGCGGGGGCAGCGGCTAAGGTAACAATGGAGCCTGCTGCATCACGGGCAAATAAATTGGTTCCTTCAATGGGATCGACGGCAATATCCACACCAATGCCACGACCATCACCTACTTCCTCATCATCATACAACGCAGGAGCTTCATCTTTCGCGCCTTCGCCAATCACAATCACACCTTTCATTTTTACTTGGTTGATGCGCGTTCGCATGGCATCAACGGCCAAGCCATCACCCTCATCTTTTTGTCCAGAGCCTACGAATGGTGCGCAAGCACGCGCCGCAGCCTCACAAACTTCAACGAGATCAATTTTAAGATCAGCAACTGTATTCATTGATTCTCCTCCCATGATTTTTTAAGAAAAACAATTAATGCAGCGGCATGATAGCGTTGAAAAGATAAAAAAGCGAGCTTGCTTTCTTAAAATTAGGTGTATTAAGTGTGAATAACTTCACTGTTTATTTTATGAATAAATATATATTCAGGCGGTGAAAGTCGGGTGTTTTGTGGGATTTCAATGTGATGTTTGAAATTTACATTAAGCGTGAAAAGCCATTGTTTGATGGCTTCAGCTTCCTCTCTGCCGCCGTCATGTCCTGTGTAAGCCAAGATAGAAATAATGCCACCTTGACGCAGTAATGCACAAGCTTGTTGCAATGCATTGAGCGTGGTTTGTGGGGTGGTAATCATGGTGTGGTCTGCTTGGGGTAGGTAACCAAGGTTAAAAACGATGGCTTGAATATGACCATGATAGCCCAATGGAAGTTTTGCTTGCATCTGTTCATGACCGCTATGTACATATTCAACGGATGCAGTGTTGGGGTGTTTCTCCACGCGTTGACGTGTGTTTTTTAAAGCCTGCGCTTGGATGTCAAAACTAAATACATGCCCTTTTTTGCCAACAGCTTGCGCTAAAAATAGTGTGTCATGCCCATTGCCTGCGGTGGCATCGATGACGGTATCACCCAAGTGAATATGCTGCTTTAAATCATGGTGAACACGTTCTGTCAGGCGCATGTGAACCTCTGAATATCGACGCTTTTTGGCAATAATTTTTGTTGCTGGATGTGTTCGATGAACACACCTGCATAATAGGGTATCAGCATGGAACCTTTGGAGCCAAAGCCGTTAAATATGCCCAAAGCATGGTGTTTGGGATGAAAACCTAAAAAAGGTTGTTTATCCAATGTATTGGGGCGAATACCTGCTTGTTGTTGAACAACTTCAATATCCTCAAGGGATATAGGCATATCCTTTAAGTCAGCCAGTAAAGTATCCTTGGCTTGAGGTGAAATCCATTCATTCAAAGGCTGTTGAACATCGTATGTTGCGCCAAGGCGCAAGCGACCATCATGTGTGGCCAGTAACCATCGACCACAATTTATAATATACTCAGGTGATATACTGGATGTTTTAAGATCAAGAATTTCACCTTTGGCAGGCTGGAAAGGTAAGTATCGAAACCAAGGATTGTTTTGTCCGCGCCAACCTTCACAAAAAATAATGCGTTGAGCTGTGATATGCCGCCAGCGAATATGACTGGCATACATGTCAATCTCATCACATTGCATGGTGGCATGTTCAAGCACACCTTGATGTTTAAATTCATGATGCAGCTTACAAAGCAATGCTTGCGTATCCAAATATCCAGTATGATGTTGCAAAATGACTTTAGGGTCATCCGTTTCTTCGAGATAATCATCATAATCAGGGTTGGCTCGTCGTTTTTCCCATGCCACTGCTTCCTTAGCATTGCGCAAATAACGCAACATCGGTTTTTCAAAGAAAAACGTGGTGTTGAAGTGTGCTCCCAAGGATTGATAGTATGATTTACAGGTATTGAGCAGTGTTCTCGCGTTGTTTTGTAGTACAAGTCGTTGCCCTGTGACAGGATTGATGATGCCTGCGGCAACTTTGGATGCAGAAGGTGTTTTTGGATCAAAAATAAGGTGTATTTTTTTACCTTGTTGTATGCACTGCCAAGCCAAGAGGCTGCCTGCGAGGCCACCGCCAACGATGAGCATGTCAACGGTCTTTTCATGCATGTTATGCAGGCAAGCAGGCGGTGAGATCCATTTCAACTTGTGCGCCCAATGGTAAAGCGACCACTGCAACTGTGGCACGGGCTGGGCGGTGTTCTCCCAACCATGATGCATAAATGGGGTTCACGCGTGAAAAATCATTCATATCCACCAAGAAGATGGTGACCTTGATGATGTCATGGACAGTTGCACCCGCAGCAGCAAGTACGGCAGATAGGTTTTGCGTGACTTGTTTGGCTTGGGCTTCGACATCATTGGCAATCATTTGACCTGTCTCAGGGATGAGTCCAATTTGCCCTGATGCATAAAGGATTCCAGCATGTGTGATGGCTTGGCTGTAAGGACCGACTGCTTTGGGTGCTTGATCGGAATGGATGGTTTTCATGATACTTTTCCTCGTATTTTCTTGGTGGATTGCAACAAAGATCGGCGACCTTTGGCAATCATACCCTTCACAGCATCACCAATACCAGTGCTACGATGGTGTGTTAATTCGCGGTGATTTTTACGTTTGACTTTGATCACGCCGTCAATAAGCCGAATGCCGCGTAAAATTTTAGCAAGATGGATGCGGTCACTGACTAAAATAAGAATATGGATGTGGGTCATTTCACCGGCACGTTGCTCCAAATTTAAGTCATTGATATTGGCTTCCAATTTGGCAATCAAGCCCGTAACGTGTGATAACATGCCGCGAAGATCTTCGGTATGAACCTCGATAGCTGTGGGGTAAAGCTGCTTGGGTTTGGCGTGCCAATCGGCTTCCAACCAGACTTGCTCGTGGTTGTTGAGTACATAGGGGCAATCACGGTAATGTAATTCCATGCCCCGTTTTTTTACCATCCGTGCCAAAACAGCATCACCAGGGATGGGGTGGCAGCAATCAGCACCATACTGGATGTGTTGCAAAGAATGCAGAGGTAGGCGGAGTGTATGTTCGGCCTGTTCCAATAAGCTATCGACATTGAGATCACCTTGTCCCAATTTAATTTCTAAATCTTCCAAGCTGTTGCAATGAAGTGTTTCGATGAGTTTGGGGGTCGGTGGTATCCCCAAGACTTCTTGGATAATCTTTTGTCCCATGCGACGGCTAATATAGATGTCTTGGCGACGGTAATAGTGTCGAATGGCTTGGCGCGCTTTTGGGGTCTTGACATAGCATAACCAATTGCGACTGGGTTCTTGATCTGGGCTGGTTAACACTTCAATTTGATCGCCATTGCGGAGTTTGGTTTGTAAATCACCCATGATGCCATTGATGCGTGCACCGATGCAATGATGCCCCAAATCAGTATGCACAGCATAAGCAAAATCTAAGGGGCGTGCACCACGTGGTAAGGCATAAATATCACCATCGCGACTGAACACATAGACTTCTTGGATAAATAAATCGAGACGAACACTTTCCATAAACTCGGTTGGATTTTCAGATTCTTGTAATAATTCCATGAGTTGCTTGATCCACAGGAAACGTTGTTGTTCTTGTGGACTCGATTGTTTACCCTTGTAAATCCAGTGAGCCGCAATGCCATCTTCAGCATGTTGATGCATGGCTTGGCTTCGAATTTGAATTTCAATGCGGTGATTTTCAGGCCCCATAATGGATGTGTGCAACGATTGGTAACCATTGGGTTTGGGTAGGGCAATGTAATCTTTGAAACGACCAGGGACGGGGCGATATAAACTATGAATCACGCCCAAGGCTTGATAACAGGTGCTGCTATCATCGACAATCAAACGAAAGGCAACAATATCATAGATTTCATCAAAGCTGACTTGTTTGTGCTGCATTTTTTCATACAAACTGTAGAGGTGCTTCATGCGCCCTTGAACTTTTGTTTGAAAGCCTTGGCGAGACATTGCTTCTTGTAAAATATGTTCGAGTTTTACTTGTGTTTCCTGAAAAAACTCAAGTTTATCCTTGAGAAGGTCGACGATGTGTTGGTAGCTTTTGGGTTCGATGTGAGAAAAAGCGATGTCTTCCATCTCTTGTTTGATCCAATGAATACCCAAGCGATGTGCCAATGGAATATAAAGTTCCATGGTTTCCTGTGAAACGCGTTTGGCTTTTTCTGCGGAAACAAAATTCAACGTGCGCATGTTGTGCATACGATCGGCTAACTTGACCAATAAAACACGCAAATCTTGCGCTGTTGCAATAATCATTTTACGAAAATTTTCTGCTTTTTTGTGGTCGGATGATTCAAAATGAAACTGTCCGATTTTGGTCACACCATTGACCAAGTAGGCAATTTCACTGCCAAAACGTGTTTCGATATCATCAATACTGACGTGGGTATCCTCCACCGTGTCGTGCAACAAGCCTGTGGCAATGGTGGTGGTGTCTAGGCGTAAATCAGCCAAAATAGCTGCGACGGAGAGCGGGTGAGTGATGTATAATTCACCTGAACTCCGTCGTTGTTCTGCATGAGCCTGAGCCGCAAATACATAAGCGCGATTGACCAAATCAATATCAGCTTTGGGCGCGTAATCCCGAATTTTTTCAGTGATTTCAAAAATGCGACTCATGCAATATTCCTGAACCATCGTTCATGTTTGAGTGAATCTCGGTAAGTTTCAGGTGAGAACCGTAATTGACTGTTTATAAATGGGGGTTGCGGCATGATTTTTAACGCAGGTGCAACCCAAAATGGGTATGCTGTAGAAATATCCATGCTGGTTTAATGAAAAAAGTTATTGGGCTGATGTTGGCTTGTAGGGAGCTTAACTTTCTTCTGTTTGAGCTTGTAAACGTGCTTTTTCTTGTTTTTCCAAGTCAAAAAGAACTTCCCATGACATCACACCTTCACCCAGCTCACGCAAGGCATGGACAGCAGGCTTATCGCCACAATCATCCAACAAAATCGGCAGACCTTCTGCCACTTGACGAGCGCGCTTGGTGGCTAAAACCACCATTTCAAAACGATTAGGGTAATAACGAACACAATCTTCAACGGTGACACGAGCCATGAGTATAGCCTCCAGTTTTTGCCGAGCATAACAAGGGTAATAAAAATGTCACGATTGAAACAGTTGCTTTAAATCATGTAAGGCGTGTTTAAAATCATCATTGATGATACGATGGTGTGCTTCATGGGCATGTGTCATTTCTGCTTCAGCCGCAGCCACCCGCTGCTCAATGGTGCTTGTATCATCTTGCCCGCGCGATGTGAGTCGCTTCTTTAAATCACCAATGGAAGGTGGTAGAATAAAAACACGTTGGGTGCTTGGTATTTTATTGGCGACTTGAGTCGCACCTTGCCAGTCAATTTCTAGCAATACATCGTAGCCTTGATTGAGTTCAAGCTCTACATCCTTTTGCCGTGTACCATAAAAATTACCATGCACCTCTGCCCACTCTAAAAAATCACCCGCTTGCTGTTGTTGGTGAAATTCATTTGGCGTTAAAAAATGATAATCACGACCATCCAGTTCGCTGGGGCGTGGCGAGCGTGTGGTACACGAAATGGAGAGCTTTAGCTGCGGACAGGATTCAAGTAAGGCCTTGCAAAGGCTGGACTTTCCTGCGCCAGAAGGTCCTGATACAATAAACAAACGACTCATGATGCTTGCCCAGTTAATTGTTGATATTTAAGCGTAAGTTCTTCCTTGCTTTCAAGGTTCTGTGGGTCTTTGGGAATGCAAGCAACAGGGCAAATCATCACACATTGCGGTTCATCAAAATGCCCGACGCATTCAGT
This sequence comes from Mariprofundaceae bacterium, assembly GCA_030950925.1. GTDB lineage: Bacteria > Pseudomonadota > Zetaproteobacteria > Mariprofundales > Mariprofundaceae. The sequence goes on along the minus strand of JAUZQO010000001.1, from coordinate 69,024 downwards.
ACAAAGTTTGGCGTTAATTTCATAAATTTCTTGACCCTCAAAAATAGCGTCATTGGGGCATTCAGGTTCACAGATTGCACAATTGATACAATCATCGGTAATTTTTAATGACACCTTTTATCTCCCCGCTTCTTGATTCAGCTCGCCACTGTGTAATTTTTTCAAATAACTGCTGAGCGCCGCGGCCACTTTATCTTGCAAGACATAGAGGGCAATCAAGTTGGGCAATGCCATACCCAGCAACATCAAATCACTAAAGTCCAAGATGTTTCCTGCACTGGTGACAGAGGCAAGAACAATCACAGCCACAAAAAGCATGCGGTAGAGCATGGAAAACCGCTCACCCAAGACATACGTCCAACAACGCTCGCCGTAATAAGACCATGAAATCATGGTACTATAGGCAAAAAGCACAACGGATATGGATAAAATGATAGGAAACCACGCAATCACAGAGCCAAAGGCCGCCGCCGTTAAAGCCGCCCCCTGACTATGGGCAATCAAAGACGCATATTCAGGCGCTTGATAGACCCCTGTAATCACAATGACCAACGCTGTCATTGTACAAATCACAATGGTATCAATAAAAGGTTCATACAATGCCACCATGCCTTGTCGCACAGGATATTTGACCGATGCGGCAGAATGGGCAATGGCAGCCGAACCAATGCCTGCTTCACTGGAAAAAGCAGCACGTTTGAAACCTTGAACAATCACACCAACAATCCCACCTGTCACAGCAGCAGGCGCAAAAGCTTCATGGATAATCAAGCCCAAAATACTGGGGATCTCACTGGCATGAGAAAAGATCATCCATAAGCATGCCGATAAATAAATAGCCACCATGGATGGAACAATCGCTTCAGCAGCATGGGCAATGCGCTGAATACCACCAATAATGACCATGCCCACAGCCACAGCCATGATGATACCAAACATCCAAGGGTAGTGTTGAAAAAAAGGCAGTTGTTCTTGGACTGCGCCCAGGGCTTGTGAAAGCTGAAACGCATTGCCACCACCCAATGATGAAAAAATACACAGAATAGCAAAAAATATTGCCAAGCCTTTGCCAAGCGATGGCATACCCTTTTCAGCAAAACCTTTGGATAAGTATTGCATTGCGCCACCCATGACATGCCCATTGGGGCGAAATTCACGGTACATTTGTGCCAAGGTGACTTCGGTAAATTTGGCTGTCATGCCAAAAAAACCAGCCACAATCATCCAAAAAGTTGCGCCTGGTCCTCCAATACCGATAGCAATAGCCACACCAGCTATATTACCCAAGCCCACGGTGGCAGAGAGTGCGGAAGTGAGGGCTTGAAAAGAAGATATTTCCCCTTTGTCATCTTTGCATCTGTATTTGCCGCGAATAATAGCAAATGCATGCCCCATCATACGAATATTGATAAAACCAAAACGAACGGTGAGGTAAATACCTCCAGCAATGAGCCATGCAACAATAAAAGGCATGGAAGGCTCACCTGGCATGACATCGAAAAAAAAGACCGACGCAATGACTGCATTCATTTGTCCAAAAAAAACATCGATACTGCCATCACCAGCATAGGCTGAAGGGATAAACAGCACACTGCTCAAGAAAATTATGATTGAATACTGGGTCGTTTTCACAAAGACCTCCAAAAAAATGAGTGCGCAGTCTGGCAGGCTAACCCCACTTCTTGCAAACATATCTTGGCTCGCTATAACCCATTCTTATGAAAATATTATTATTGTTGTTCATAATGATTGCAAATACTGCCTATGCAGTAAATTTTGATATTTATCAATCCGATTACAAGCCCCTAAACCTTGCTATGTTGGTGGATATTGCACCTGAATATGACGATGATGAGAGACTTTTTTATCAGGTTGTGACCCATGATTTGGCATCAAGCCAGTCCTTTAAGGTGCAAAACCCTATTGGTTTTCTTGCCGAACCATCGGAATCATTTGTGCAGGTGACTTATGATGACTGGCGGATTATTGCTACGGATACATTGGTGCTGTGTCGCTTGCGTCGGGGTGAAGACCAATGGATTTTGGATGTGCAGGTACATGAACCTTTTCAAAAGAAAATGTTGGCAGAAAAGCATTTCCAAGTGCCTGGCAATGCTTTGCGTAGTTTGGCGCATGAAGTGTCAAACCTTGTTTACCAAGTTGTACTAAAAATACCAGGGCATTTTTCCAGTCATGTCATCTATGTGACCCAACATGGTGATAAATCTGACTTGGTGTATATGGATCAAGATGGTGCGAATCAGCAAGTGATTGGGCGTAATTTTACCTTATTATTATCGCCTGACTGGTCACCCGATGGACGTTATATTGCACTCAATACTTATGTTGGAAATCGCCCACGCTTGGAATTTTTTGATTTAAAAACAGGAAAACGTGATGTTTTTGGGCATTTCAAAGGCTTAAACAGTACCCCTGAATATTCACCCGACGGTAATTTTGTGGCGGCAACCCTATCCAAATCAGGAAACCCAGATATTTATATTTATAATATCGAGCAGCGTACTTGGCGACAACTGACCCAAAGTCGTGCGCTGGATACCACGCCAACATGGTCGCCTGATGCAAAGTGGATTGCCTTTGCCAGTAGCCGAGCGGGTTCACCTGAGATTTTTCGTATCCCTGTGAAGGGTGGCAAAGTTGAACGTGTTAGTCTTGAGGGAAAATACAATACCTCACCCGTTTGGTCACCCAAAGGGGATCGGATTGCCTTTATCACCAAAAAAGACTGGTCATTTGCCTTAGCGACAGCTCGCATGGATGGCACAGGTTTGCGTTATTTGGCAACGGGTGATGCTATTGAATCACCCACATGGTCTGCCAATGGTCAAATGATTCTCTATTCAGCCGAAGATCATGGGATTCGGCGTATTTATCGTGTACCAAGTTGGGGAGGAACACCTGTTGCGATTACGCCCGTAGGTCAAGATGCTTCAGATCCCGCTTGGTCAAGGCAGTAATATTCAACGTTCACATAGCATAGAAGGCAGGCTAAATGTCACATCTTCCTCCACAACTTTGAGTTGCTGAACATGTCCATTGCCTTGTTTTTCGAGAAAATTCAGTACTTGTTGAACGAGGTTTTCAGGTGCAGATGCCCCTGCGGTGATGCCAATATGCTGTTTGCCTTCAAGCCAATGCAAATCAATATCATGTTCATCATCAATCAAATAAGCAGGGGTTTGGCAGCGTTCCGCAACTTCACGCAAACGATTGCTATTGGATGAGTTTTTAGAACCAATCACAAACACCAAATCACTTTTTTCAGCCAAGGCTTTGACCGCCATTTGGCGGTTACTGGTGGCATAACAAATATCTTCACGTTTGGGCGCTGAAATAGAGGGGAAACGCCGTTGCAAAGCTTCAATCACATCCTTGGTATCATCCACACTAAGGGTTGTCTGAGTCACAAAGGCGAGTTTATCAGGGTTGGACACGACCAATGTTTCGACATCCTCAGGCGTTGATACCAATAAAACAGCTCCGTCTGGTGCTTGCCCCATGGTGCCTTCCACTTCGGGATGACCTGCATGACCAATCAAAATCACTTGATGACCCGCAGCATAATGACGAAGCAATTCCAAGTGAACTTTGGTTACCAAAGGGCATGTGGCATCAATGACGCGTAAATCACGGTTCTGCGCCTTTTTTTGCACGGCCTTGCTCACGCCATGTGCCGAGAAAATAAGCAAAGCACCATCAGGAGCATCGCTAACAGCATCAATGAAAATAGCACCTTTGGCTTTTAAGCTATCAACAACATGACGATTATGGACGATTTCATGGCGGACATATACGGGAGCACCATAGACCTCAATGGCTTTCTCTACAATTTCAATCGCACGATCCACACCTGCACAAAAACCTCGGGGTTCGGCTAAAAAAATAGACTTGTGTTGAAAATTTAGGGGTGCTTGCTGCATAAAAGTCTTCCTTCAGTTACGTTTGGCGCAAGCCTAACAAAGGAGTCTGTGATGAGCGATTATGATTTAAATGTGGATGATGATGTACCAGCAATCGTGTTACCAACGTGGCCTGAAGGTGAATTGACATTGTCAGCTTACAAAGGTGAGTGGGTGATTGTTTATTTTTACCCCAAAGATAGTACATCAGGCTGCACGACTGAATCATGTGAATTCCGTGATGCCCTGCCAGATTTCACGGCTGCTGATGCAAAAATCGTGGGTGTGAGCCGTGATTCAGTGAAATCACACAGCAATTTTACGAACAAACAAAGTCTGAATTTCCCCTTGATTTCCGATGTGGAAGAAGCCTTATGCAAAGCCTTTGATGTGATGCAATTGAAGAAAAACTATGGCAAAGAATATATGGGCATTGAACGCTCAACATTTATCATAAACCCCGAGGGTAAAGTGGCATATATTTGGCGGAAAGTTCGGGTGAAAGAGCATGTGGCGGATGTATTGAAAACACTCAAAGCCTTGCAAGAACAGGCATAAATGCTGAAAGGAAAAAAAATTTTACTGGGTGTGACTGGCGGCATTGCTGTCTATCGCGTAGCAGAGTTGGCACGTATGCTCATCAAAGAAGGGGCAAAGGTTCGTTGTGTGATGACGCATGCGGCTTGTCAATTTGTGACACCCTTAACATTTGAGGCTTTGACGGGTGAAAAAGCCCACACGGCGTTGTTTAACCTCACGGATGAACGAGAAATGGGGCATATTCAATTGGCACGCTGGGCAGATGTGGTACTGATTGCACCCGCCACATCCAATATTTTGGCAAAATTGGCGCATGGTATCGCGGATGATTTATTGACCACCATGATGCAGGTATGTGAGCAGCCTATATTGATTGTGCCTGCGATGAATGTCTCGATGTGGCAATCAGTAGCCACACAAAAAAATGTGGCATATTTGAAGCAGCAATATATACAAATATTACCACCTGCATCGGGTATATTGGCATGTGGAGAACAGGGAGTGGGTCGTTTGCCTGATTTGAATGTGATTGTCGATAGGCTTTTACCTTTGTTGCACTCACCCCGCTTGCAAGGGCAACGATGGGTGATCAATGCAGGACCTACCGTGGAATCATGGGATGCCGTGCGTACATTAAGCAATCGTGCATCGGGAACACTGGGGGCTTACTTGGCAAGATGGGCCAAAGCATGGGGCGCGGATGTCTGTTTGATTGCAGGTGTCGGCACGCCAGCGACCCCTCTTGAGGTGCAACGTGTCAATGTTGAAACAGGTTTAGAGATGTTGGAAGCATGTGAGAAAGCAGCGCAAGATAGCGATGTATTTATAGCGACGGCGGCAGTCAGTGATTTTCGTTTTGCAGTCACTTCAAAGGAAAAAATCAAGCGACAAAATATATCATCCATGATGGTTGAGATGGTTTCAAACCCTGATGTTGTCGCGCATATTGCCACGATGCCACATCGACCCAAAACAGTGGTTGCCTTTGCGGCAGAAAGTCAGAATCACATGGGTTATGCGAAGGATAAGCTAGAACGTAAAGCTGTGGATGCCATTGTTGCCAACGATGTGAGCAATATGGGGTTGTCCACATCATCGGGTTGGTGGGTTACAGCGGAGCAAACTGTAGCATTTGAAGCTGCACATAAATCTCAGTTTGCTCAGCAAATTATTCAGAAGGTGATGGCGTTATGATGAAACAGAATCAACGTACGGTTGTGGACATTCAGGTTTTGCCGCATGGGAAAGGATTGGACATTCCGTTTTATGCCAGCGTGCTGGCAGCAGGCGCAGATCTTCGTGCTGCCATTGAACAAGATGTTGTCCTTGAACCTAGTGAATACCAATTGATTCCGACAGGTTTTTCGATGGCTTTGCCCATGGGGTTTGAGGCGCAAATTCGTTCGCGTTCGGGTTTGGCATTCAAACATGCTATAACGGTCTTAAATAGCCCTGGTACCATTGATGCAGATTATCGTGGTGAGGTCGGTGTGATCCTTATCAATCATGGTTGCAAGCCGTTTGTGGTTCAGCGGGGTGATCGTATTGCTCAAATGGTGATTGCAAGCTTCGTACAAGCTGACTTTCAGACTGTCAATGCATTGGATGAAACACAACGCGGTGCGGGTGGTTTTGGTAGTTCGGGTAAAAAATGATGTTATTCGTGATGCTTGTTGGATAACGCCAAGGTTGTTTCTTCGTACATGCAGCGTTCTACGGTGAGGTTGGGTTGGGTGGTTAAATCGATTTTGCGTGGTGGAATGGGGTTGCCATGTCGATCCATGCGAATTTCAACCACAGGGCGTAAAGGTCGATAGGGGTGAATATGGGTGACCAAACCAATTTCACCTGTGTTGAGTTGGCTATAAGTGCCGATGGGGTACAATGAAATGGATTCAATCAACGCTTTCAGCATATCAGGGTCAAAGGATTTCTTATGGTTTTTGACCATTTCACGGATGGCATCCCGAGGTAATAGGCGGTTGCGATAAGGGCGGTAGTGAATCAATGCCTCAAACATGGAAAGTACGCCCGTGAGCCGAGCACTCCATGCAATGTTTGATCCCGATAAGCCTGTGGCACCACTTCCATCATAACGTTCATTGGCGAACAAACAGGCATCTAAAATAATGTTATCATCAATATTGGATATTTTTAAATATTCAAATCCAAGCCTAGGAGCCTGATGGATTTCTTTGAGTTCTTGTTTGGTAAGTCGCTCTTTCTTGTTGCGAATTTGCTTGGGGATTTGCGCCATACCAATGTGGTGTAACATGGCTGCAAAGGTATGAAGGTGTAAGTCATGGATGGATAATTTTAAACGTTGCCCTGTTTTGATGGTGTAAAGCATCATGAGAATAGACTTCTGGATCAGTCCACCCAAGCTGCTATGGCGTTCTCGGATGTGTTGGGTCTGTTGAGAGATATTGAGCTCTAAGGCATCCATAATCTGTTGTTCATGATCGTTTTGAAGTTGGGATAATAAATGTTGAATATGCTGGGATAAAGCTGAAATATCACACGGATCATTTTGTTCGGCGAGTTCAAAAATAGATTGGATATGACGAATGCCTTGGCGTAACCATGGTGTATTTTTGAAGCGATTGGCTTGATCTTCATCTTCTGTGTGGGTCGAAACATGCGTGCTTGGCTTGGAAAGGGCTGCTTTGGCACTTGGATTCAAGCTTTCTTCGTCAATCAAGTCTTTGAACTCATGGTTGAGCAAGGGCGTTTCGATGATGACATCATCGCATGTTTCATCGGGTAGATTAAGATTGATGTCTTCGCGGTTGGGTGTGAGCAAAGGGGCAGGGGCGTTTGGGTTTGATGATTGGCGGTGGGCGCGTAGTAAATCAATGTATTTGGTCATTTTAAGATGGATACCTTTGAATGACAGCGGAAATAAGTTGGCTGTTGATGAGTTTGCATTGGTTACGCATGCCAATCAATAAGCAGCGATCCATGAGGTGGTTGATGCGTCGCGGAATGCCTTGGGTGTGTTTGTGAACAAGAACAACCGCTTGTCGCGTCAGTATAGGTCGCTTGGATCCTGCTGCACGCAAACGATGCAGAACGTAACGCATGCTATCTTCGGGACTCATATGTCCAATACTCAAGTTTAGGGCGATACGCTGCTGGAGCTGTGGAAGCTTGGCAATTTTACGTTGTAGTTCAGGTTGCCCAACAAAGACCAAGGTCATGAGAAAATGTCCACCCAGTTGGAAGTTAAGCAACAGACGTAATTCTTCAAATGTTGCCAGAGATGGAATACTTTGAGCTTCATCGATGCATACAACTGTGTGTTTTCCTGTCTTTGCATTGTGTGCAAGGTGGGCTTGTAGGCTACGTAAAAGGTTGTTTCGATCTTGTCGTTCAGTGGCAATACCCAGTTGCTGACAAACCTCCAGCAGCATTTCAACAGGTGTGAGTCGTGAATAGGTAATGAGGGCAATATCGAAACGGTCTTCAGGAAGGGCAAGTAAGACACGCTGGGTGATGGTAGATTTGCCGCAGCCAATGCCACCCGTGAGTGCAATGGCACCTTTTTGACGGATAATTGCATCATGTAAATCTTCCAATAAAATACGATGAGCTTGTGATTCAAAGAAAAAATGTTCATTGGGAACATTTTCAAAAGGAAATTGACTTAGATTCCAATGTTTAAGGTACATAGATTAGCTATGCTTAATGATAAAGTGAAAGTATGAATTGATGTTCAATGTCATCGTCCCCTTTATCTATTTAGCGTGCGTATTGCCATGTTAAATGGAGTCAAAGTACCATGCTGACGCGAGAGCTTAACATGAAAGAATAGCTTGGGTAAGTTTCCATTGCAGCGGCATGAAAGCTTTGATTAAAAGAAGATGAAAAATAAAGTGATGAATTTGACAAAGTTGATGGAAAGCATTCTAGTGCATGGTATGAATGGTTTTATGCGATATATACTAACGCTATTGTTATTGCTGGGGATGCTAAGCTCTTCAGGGTGCCGTACTGTGGTTCCAATGCCGACCATGTCACTTTCACCCCATGATGTGAGCTTGCCTCATTATCAGTTGCATAATATTGGTCCCCAGCGGATTGTAGAATCACGCGCCATTCAGTGGACTGATTTGAATCAAGATGGTTTTTTGGATTTGTTGGTGGGTGGGCGTAAATCTGTGGATAGCTTTCATGTCGAGTGGGGTGATGGTGCAGGGCATTGGCGGGTTGAAGATGGTCCCATGAGTAGCATGCAACCGCGAGATTTTGCGGTGGGTGATGTGAATGATAATGGGCAACTTGATGTGTTAATTGGTGGTGAAGGCGATCAAAAAGGCTTGCAAATTTGGGAAATGAATGGCAAAAAACATACTTGGACATTGTTGGCATCCCCCGTGATTTCAGGTTTATTCCATGCAGTATCTTTGGTGGATCTTAACCATGACGGCTGGTTGGATATCGTTGCTGCAAAATTTGATAGCGAAAAAGATGGTGGAATCTATGTGTTACTGAATGATGCGCGAGGTGGCTGGTTTGATTCAGTGGGCCCTATGGTGTCGGGTTATTTTACAGGTGTGACGGTTGCGGATGTGAACGCTGATGGTGATATGGATATTATTGCATCACGTCGTGGCGGTTTGGGAGCCTCGGTCGATGGCAGTCAAGATTGGATACAGTCGGGTGGTGTGCAGATTTGGTATGGTGATGGAGCAGCACGCTGGGAGCCCAAAGCTCTGCCTGCAGAAGCAGATGCAGAAAGTGTGACCGTTGCGGATGTGAATGGGGATGGTCAGTTGGATATTGTTGCAGGTCTTTATCAACAAGGCATCCGTTTGTGGCTTGGAAATCATGGTGATTGGGAACGTGAGTCCATCACATCTACAGGAACTTGGGGCGATGTTCGTGTCGGTGATTTTGATGGTAATGGGTCTAGGGAATTGTTTGCTTCATCCCGTGATGGGCAAGGCTTGGGCGTATGGCATTGGCGTTTTGGTTCGTTTTCGCAACAAAAAGGATGGGTTCCCAATTATGGCGTTTATTATGGCTTAGATTTGGGTGATATGCGTCATGATGGCACTTTGGCGATTGCTGCCGTTCGAGCCGATGGTGGTGCCGAAGTTTGGTCGTCGAAAAAAGTAAAGCGGCAACCTGTTAAAACCTTTCAAGGTAAAAAAACAGGCGGTAAACATATTATTTTCTTTGATTCAGGGCAGGCGAAACTCAATGTCATGGCATTGGATGATTTGAGAGCATGGGAAAAAGAACTGGGTGATATGTCAGGTTTACACTTTGAATTGGCAGGGCGTGCTGATATTCGCCCTATTCATTCGGAGGTCTATCCAAATAACCGAGCATTGTCGCAAGCGCGTGCTGAATCTGTGGTGGGGTGGTTGCATACGCAAGGTGTCCCCTTGGCGGCAGCTTCGATTCAAGTTTTAGGTGCTGATCATCCATTGCGTCAGGGTGATTCGCCTGAGGTCTTGAAAGAGAATCGAAGTGTGTCTATTCAAGCTTATCGGATTCATCAGGTTCGTTTGCCCCAATCGCAACATGGTGAACAGCAGAGTGATTTGTTTCATGTGGATGAAAATAAAGTGTTTCGCACGATTGATGGCTCGCCTGAATATCGGATTGGCAATGGTGATCAATTATCCATTACTTTTTGGCAGGGTGCCAAAAGCAAGGAATACAAAGTTACGGTGCAAGTGGATGGGACAGTATCGTTACCCTATCAAGCTGCTTTAAAAGTTGCTGGCCTGACACCACGGGAAGTGGATACCAATGTGACGGAAGTTCTAAAAAGATTTGAACGTAAGCCACGTGTGGATGTCATGGTTTTGAAAGCGCGAAGTAAAGTTGTGAGTATTTTTGGTGAAGTTCAAAATTTGACACGTCAACCCACAGGTCCTGGCACTTACTTTCTAAAAGGTAAAGAAACGTTGGTGAATTTTCTTTCAAGAGCAGGAGGACCTGGAAAAGATGCGGATTTAACCAAGGTGCAAATTTTGCGTGATGGTAAAACGGTGGTTCTCAATCTGGATAAAGCGATTAAGCAGGGCGATTGGAAAGAAAATGCAGTGTTGGATGATGGTGATACTATTTTTGTGCCTTCATTGGCACAATCCAAACGACGCGTTTTTGTATTGGGAGCAGTCAGGAAACCTGGTATTGTTGAGTTTGTGGGGGATATAAATTTTTTAGAGGCGTTATCCAAAAGTGGCGGCAGTACAGCGGGTGCTTATTTATCGGATATTCGCGTGTTGCGAGCCAATCGTGATAAACCACTTATTTTACCCATCAACTTCACCCGTTTTTTGGAAAAGGGTGATTTATCACAAAATTTAAGTTTACGCGATAAAGATGTGATTTTAATTCCAGCACGCAGAATGGTGAATTGGAATGTTTTTATCAGAGATTTGTTGCCTACATTTAGTTTATTGGCACAGCCTTCGTATGTTATTCAAAGTTTTCAAACTTTATCGAACCTTGTGAAAACAGGTAAACCTTAATGGCTCAAATTAACACCGCACAAAGTTATGAGTTAAACCTTGAAGAATACTGGCAGGTTATTCTACGCCGACGTTGGATTATTATATTTTGTTCTTTATCCATTGCTGTGTTTAGTGCATTGTTTACATGGATGAATCAACCGCCAGCGTTGTATAGTTCCAGCGCATCCATCAAAATTGAACCGACTTTAGATGTTGCGGCATTTTTTGCAGGTGGTAATTCTCGTCAAAGATTGAATGACATGAAAACACAGTTGGTGTTGTTGCAATCGTATGCTTTGATGGAGCGGGTTGCGCAACGTATCGGCATGATTCCGAAAACATTGACCAGTGAAGAGATTCGTGCCAATGCGGACTATGTGGATGATGTCTTGGATTTGAAAGACAGTGTGAGCGCCTTACAAGATGAAGATACAGGCATTATTCAAATTTCGGTAACGTCGGTGAGTGCCGTATATGCTCGGGATTTGGCTCAAGCTGTGGCCGATGAGTTTCAAACTTTTAATATTGAAGACAAAAATAAAAAAGTCTTTGAAGCGAAGAAGTTTATTGAACAGCAATTGGTGGTGGTTGGGGATCGCTTGAGAAATGCTGAAGAATCGGCGAGAAATTATCGACAAAAGCATCATTTAACTGCATCCAGTATGAATAGTACGGTGATGTCCCGAATTATTGGTGATTTGGATCAAGAATATCGCCAATCGACGGCCCATTTGAATGATTTAAAATTTGCCTTAAAACAGCTGAACCTTCGTGTTGGTCAGGGTGAATGGGATTATAAGGCGGTGTCTGTTTCAGGGAATGTGAGTGCGTACTTTGATGAGTTGAACAAACGCTTGGTTGAAATGGCTCTAAAACATACGGAACTCTCAACCAATTACACCGATGAACACCCTCAAATTCAAGAGTTACGGCTACAAGCCAAAGATATTTTATCCAGTATGCTGGATGAGCTTGCCAAGCAATTGGAGTTAACACAGCAACGTATTCAAGATATTCAAGATAGTATTGTATCAACCAAAAAAAAATATGAGGGTGTGCCAGGGGAAGGGTTGGATCTCATGCGTTTGGAGCGCAGCGTGAAAACCAATGAAGAATTGTTTTCGATGTTGGAGAAAAAGTATCAAGAGGTGTTGATTAAAGAGTCGGAAAAGATTCAAGAAGTCTCTTTGGTTCGCCCTGCGATGGTATCCAGAGCTCGCATCAATCCTGTTAAAATTTCTCAAACTGCAATAGCGGGTATGATTCTTGGTCTGGTACTGGGTTTGGTCGTTTCTTTGGTGCTTGAATCCATGGATAGTTCGGTGGGTACGATTGAAGAAGTGGAGGCTTTTCTTGATGTACCTGTGATTGGTTTTGTGCCACATATTGCGCATGATGAAGCCATTGAGTTATTTTCAGGTGTGGAAGGCTTGATGACCAGTGGTGGGGCATTGGAGCGGCAGTTGCGTTTGGTGAGTCATTTTTCACCGCCCTCGACGATTGCCGAGGCGTATCGCAGCTTACGTACCAATTTGTTATTTTCCCAAACAGGGCATCAGCGGGTGATTTTGGTGACCAGCTCAACCGTGAAAGAAGGGAAAAGTACGATTGCGGCCAATTTAAGTGTGGTGGTTGCACAGCAAGGCGCACGTGTCTTATTGATTGATGCTGATTTACGCAAACCCATGCAGCATCATACCTTTGGTTTAAAGCGTGTGCCAGGGTTAAGTGAAGCCTTGTTGGGGCAATTAAGTTGGCAAGAAGCCACCAATCGTTTTTCAGATGTGATGTTGGGTGATATGGGCATTGATCAAGCATTGATGACACCTGGTTTGGATCAATTGGATATTCTGGCATGTGGTCATGTGAATGCTAACCCGCCTGACTTGCTTGGTTCTCCTATGATGGATACGATTTTAAATGAAGCACGTGAAGAATATGATATGGTGATTATTGATATGCCGCCATTGTTACATACCACCGATGCTACGGTGATTGCCTCAAAAGTGGATGGTGTGTTGCTCGTCTATCATATTGGCTCTGTGGTGCGTGGGGCACTCAAACGTGTGAAAATGAATATTGAGAATGTGGGTGGAAGTGTACTGGGTGTTGTGTTGAATGGTGTGCGAGGTGATTTATCGCCCGATTATGCGACCTATAAAATGGATCGTTACTATGCTTATGCTTATGGTGAGCATGAACAAGGACAGCGCAGTATTTGGCTTCGCTATCAATCGAAGGTGAAGCAATGGGGTCGAAATGTATGGATGATGCTGTCAAAAATATTGCATAAAGGGGATGATTGATGCCGAAGAAATATCAGCGTTCCCAGCGCCGAAAATCAGCCATTCGCCAAATATTGGTCTTGTTTATTTTATGTTTTCTCATCGCTTTGGGTCTGGTGCTGGTGCGTAGCTGTTCTGCAAATATGAAGCCAACATACAATGATAGTTACCAACCGATGGATACGCATCGAATAAAGTCGGGGAGTGAGAACTGAGCCTAGGAACGATGAAGGTACCTTTTCCACCTGTGGTGGTGCTGACACTACTGCTCAGTATTTTATTGTTGGCAGCAGCTTATATGTTTGATCCAAGTTTGGTGAAAGGACCGATGATGTTATTGGGTGCTGCCATGATGCTTGTGGTCTCATTTACCAGTGTCGAGTTGACACTATATCTACTTGTTTTATCCACGTTATTGTCGCCAGAATTGACCTTTGGTGGGCATAGTGAAGCCGATTTGGCTATGGGTAAAGTGGATACGACGGAATCTCGAGGCGTGACCTTGAGGCTGGATGACATCCTACTCACATTGGTCTGTTTGACATGGATGTTTCGCATGGCATTGAGAAAAGAGGTGGGTATTGTACGAGAAACACCGATCAACCAACCTATGATGTGGTACTGGTTTGTCACTTTTTTTTCAACATTGTTGGCGATGTTTTCAGGAAAAGTTGGGATGTATGGCTTGTTTTTTGTCATCAAATATCTCGAATATTTTGTCTTGTTCTTTATGGTTATCAACCATTTGGGTGATGAAGATAGCATCAAACGATTTTTATGGCTGATGTTAATCACTTGTGTGATTGCCAGTTTAGCGGGTATTGCTCAAATTCCAGGTGGTGGTCGTGTTTCCGCACCTTTTGAGGGAGAAATGGGAGAACCGAATACCTTTGGTGGATATTTGGTGCTGATGTTTTCAGTGACTTTGGGTATATTTTTACATACGCCAAGGGGTCGGCGCTGGTATTGGTTGTTGATTTCGATGGGGATTATGTTGGTTCCATTGGCTTTCACAGAGTCACGAAGTTCTTACTTGTCGTTTGTGGTGGCTATTTTTGTGTTTTTAATGATTTCAAAAAAGAAACGATTTTTAATTATTTCCTGCCTAGTAGGATCTTCATTATTACCATTTGTTTTACCAGAGAGTGTGATCAACCGTGTCATGTTTACGTTTAACCAAGCCCATCAGCAAGGTCAGCTTGCGGTGGGTGGCGTGAAGATTGATACATCAACCACAGAACGTTTGCGTTCATGGCAACATGTGATAACCCGTTATTTTCCAGAGCATCCTTTCTTGGGTGTCGGGGTGACAGGTGGGCCTTTCCTCGATGCCCAGTATCCCCGTGTACTGCTGGAAACGGGGATGGTGGGTTTGCTTTTGTTCCTTTGGCTCTTGCGGCGAATTTGGGTTTTGTTACGCAAAGGTTATGAACAGATTGAGGACGAAGTGCTGAAAGGTGCCTCCCTAGGTACATTATGTGGTTTTGCGGGCTTATTGGTCCATGCAATTGGTGCAAATACCTTTATTATTGTTCGTATTATGGAGCCGTTGATGATTTTATTGGCCTTATTGATGGCAGCGTTATTGTTAGAAAGAAACCGCACGGAACAAAAATCAAATGTTGTACATGCGCGCGAAGCTAAGATGTCAGAGGGGGGTATGGGATGAGATATATGGGTGGTATATTGTTACTTCTGGCAACCTTGATGCTACCAGTGCCGTTATGGGCAGCAAGTGTGACGACTGTACGAATATCGAATACAGCAGAAAAAAGCCGTGTTGTTTTTGAGCTAAGTCGCAGCGTGACCTACACTATTTTTCGTATGCACAAGCCAGAGCGTGTGGTGATTGATATGCAGCATAGCCAATGGCGCAAGCATGCCATGAAGATTGCGTTGCCCAACCCTGTGGTGAAAAGTGTGCGGCATGGCATGCATAAAGGCGTGTTGCGTGTGGTGTTGGACTTAAATCGTAAAGGTTTGGGTATGCGCTCATTTTTATTAAAAAAAATGCAGGGCAAGCCATCGCGTTTGGTGGTTGATTTGATACGCCAATCAGGAAGTCATGAAGTCAAGGCTGCTCATTCACACCAGCATGAACTGGTTATTGCGGTGGATGCAGGGCATGGTGGCGAGGATCCAGGTGCCATTGGTCCGCATGGTTTGCAGGAAAAGAAAGTGACTTTGGCGATTGCCAAGAAATTGGTGGCGATGTTAAACAAGCAACATGGGATGCGTGCTGTGTTGACACGAAAGAATGATTATTTTGTACCCTTAAAAAAACGTGTTCGTTTGGTGCGTCAGGCGCATGCTGATGTGATGATTAGTATTCACGCGGATGCGGTGAGAGAGCGGAGTGTAAAAGGCTCCAGTGTATATACTTTGGCGGAACGTGGAGCCACCCCTGACCGCGTTGCCATTGCTTTGGCGGCCAAGGAAAATGCTGCTGATGAAATGGGTGGAGTACACCACGCACACAGTGAAGTCGAAGATCCAATGGTGCGTAATATTTTGGGTGATATGGCGAAGCGTGACAGCTTGAATAGCTCGCAAATTTTGGCGGAAACGATGATCGCATCTTTAAAGAAAATTGGTAAGGTTAAATATGAGGTACCCAAACGGGCGCGCTTTGTGGTGCTGGGTGCGCTGGAAATACCCAGTGTGTTGGTAGAGGTTGATTTTATCTCCAACCCTAAGCAAGAACGTAAATTGAGAACATCGCGTTATCAGAGGCAGTTGGCGGCTGCGCTATTTCAAGCCAGCCAACATTTCTTGCGACGTATGGGTATGCTTGTTAATCGGAACAATAAGAAAACATCTTAAACAAAAAGGTTTTCCATGTTATACAAACGTTTATTAAAATTTTTAAAGCCGTATTCAACACGCCTTGGCATTGCCATGGTATGTATGGTGATTTTGGCAGCTTGTACCGCAGGCATGGCATGGTTGCTGCAACCCGCATTGGATCAGGCTTTATCGGGTAAAAGCCCTGAATATGTGTATATGATTCCCTTGGGTGTTATTTTATTGTATTTGCTCAAAGGCTCGGCGTATTTTGGTCAATCCTATTTGATGGGGTGGATTGGTCAGCGGGTTATTTATGATTTGAGAGATCAAATTTATACGGCTTTAAGCCATCAATCGCTAAGCTTTTTTGCCCACCGTAAAACAGGCGAAGTGCTGACGCGTATCAGTTATGATGTGACCTTGGTGCAATCTGCTGTGAGTACATCGGTGACCGCTTTGATGCGAGATACCATGTCGATTATTTTCTTGGTGGGTGTGGTGTTTTATCAAGATTGGTTGTTGGCATTGATTGTCATCGCCGTTTTCCCCGTGGTGGTTTACCCTATTTTGCGTTTTGGACGAAAAATGCGCTCCGCAAGCTATGATGGGCAAGTGGTGATGGGAAAAATGTCGAGTTTGGTGGAAGAAACGGTGGGTGGTATCCGTGTGGTGAAAGCCTTTGGCATGGAAGACTATGAGCGCAGACGTTTTCGTGATTTGATTGGTGAGTTTATGCACCATCAAATGCAGGTGTTGCGTGTCAATGCGATGTCGTTTCCTGTGATGGAGTTGGTGGCAGGATTTGGTATTGCAGGGGTGCTTTATTATGGTGGTTTGCGTGTGGCTTCAGGCGAAGCAACAGCGGGTACGTTGATGTCCTTTTTAGCTGCAACCTTGATGTTGTATGAACCGGTCAAACGTCTATCGGCAGCCAACAATCAAATTCAACAAGGACTTTCGGCAGCCGAACGTGTTTTTGATATTTTGGATGAAAAAAATGATGTTGAAGATGCTGAAAATGCTCAGGAAATTGAGATATTTCAACATAGTATTCGCTTAGAAGATGTGGCTTTACAGTATGCCAACACAGATAAATCCGTGATGTCCCATATCAATTTAGAAGTGAAACGCGGGCAAGTGGTGGCATTGGTGGGGCGTAGTGGCGCAGGTAAAAGCACGCTCGCAAACCTTGTACCTCGTTTTATGGATGTGACAGAAGGACGTGTCCTGATTGATGGCATGGATGTGCGTGACGTGACACAGAAATCATTACGGCAACATATGGCACTGGTGACACAAGATGTCGTTCTGTTCAATGATACGGTACGCAACAATATTGCCTATGGCTATAGTGATATGAACCAAGCGCGTGTGGAAAGTATTGCCAAAGCTGCCAATGCCCATGATTTCATCATGAAATTGCCTGAGGGCTATAATACCATGGTGGGTGAACGGGGTGTGATTTTATCAGGGGGGCAACGTCAGCGCTTATCCTTGGCGCGAGCTTTGTTAAAAGACGCACCAATTTTGATTTTGGATGAAGCCACCAGTAGCTTGGATACAGAGTCTGAACATTTGGTGCAACAGGCCATTGAACGCTTAATGAAAGGGCGCACGGTCATTGTCATTGCACATCGCCTTTCGACCATTCGTCATGCCGATACGATTGTGGTCTTGGATGATGGCAGTATTTTACAACAGGGTAATCATGAGGCTTTGCTGGCTGAAGGTGGCTTATACGCGGAGCTTTATCACATGCAATTTGAGGATCAAAATACATGAAACAACGTTTTTTAACTTGGCTGATTCCCCGCGTTATTTTTTGTGTTCATTTTTTTTTACGTTTAACCGTTCGCTGGACATTTGTGGGCGAAAAATATGATGCAAAAACCAGCACACCTTTCTTATTGAGCTTTTGGCATGCACGTATTTTGATGATGCCCTATGCGGTGCATGGTTGGCAAGGACCGATGCTTATTTCAGAACATCGAGATGGCGCATTTATTGCGGATGCTGTGGCGCTGATGGGGATTCAATCCTCACGCGGTTCATCAACCAAAGGTGGCGCAAGAGCTTTTTTGAAAATGATTCGCTTGGCACGAGATGGTCATACCTTGGGCATTACCCCCGATGGACCGAAAGGTCCTGCGCAAGTGGTGCAAATGGGAACCGTGAAAATTGCCATGAAATCGGGCTTGCCGATACGTTCGGTATGTTATGCCAGTAAACGCTACTGGCGTGCTAAATCATGGGATCAATTTTATGTACCCAAGCCATTTACACGTGGTGTATTTATCATGGGTGAACCTGTGTATGCGACCGATGATGCGCAAGAAACTTTGAAACTATTTCAACAAGCTATGGATGATGTGCAACAACAAGCAGATAACTATTTTTTAGATTGAAACGTATGGTTGATGAAAAGCCAAGCCCCTTCCAATAAACCTGCATCGACAATATGGATGCTTTGATGTCCCCAACGCTTAAAAATACTATCCATGATGGCAAGCCCTGCAATCATTAAATCAGCACGACCTGTTTCGATACTCGGTATGGCTTGACGCTCTTGATGCGTCATCGCTAATAGTTTTTGTTTGAGCTGCAAGAAGCGAGTGTATGAAATACGATGGTTGTTAATCAGGTTGGCATCATAATCGTGCATATCCAAATCAATGGCGGCTAAGGTGGTCATCGTGCCTGCTGTTCCCACCAATGCTGCTGGTGCTGTTTGATGCCCTTGGGATGCCAACCAGTGTGCTTCAACGGCTTCAAGATGTTGTTGGCAGGTTTGGCACATGGCATCGTAATCATCGGCAGATGGGGGGTCATTTTTCAAATGTGCTTCCACCAAGCGAACGACACCTAATTTTCGACTGATGGCATCCAAACATTGCCCTTGTTTGGCGCGTACAAATTCAGTGCTTCCCCCACCAATATCAAACAATAGGAAGTTCTCTTGAATGGCTGGAGGTAACACAGCACAACTTCCCAATAACGACATATTGGCTTCTTCACTCCCTTGGATGATATGAATTTGAATGCCTGTTTTTTCAAGCACTTGCTGGCAAAATACTGGGCCATTATCAGCTTCGCGCATGGCTGCGGTAGCGACAGCATAAGTATGTTCTGCATCCACAGCATGCAGATTCAAGATGTCTGAAAACGCATGGAAAGCATCCAAAGCACGCAACCTCGCCGCTTCACACAAATTGCCACTTTGATGTAAACCTTCGCCCAAACGAACAATACGGTGCGTATACGCTTGAATATGCCAAGGGGTGATATGACTTACCGCTGCAGGTTTAGCAACCATCAAACGAAACGTATTTGAGCCAATATCAATGGCAGCAAAAGTAGCCACCTTTAACGTCTATGAGAGCGTGCTAGCTCAACATAATGTTGGGCTGAATGCTGTAAAAAAGCTTGCTCCTTCTCTGTAAGTGGGCGGCGTTCTTTTGCGGGACTACCCGCATAAAGAAAGCCTCCTTTTAAAATCTTACGTTCAGGCACCAAAGAGCCCGCAGCCAATAAGCAACCTTCTTCCAATACAGCATCGTCCATGACAATGGAACCCATGCCAACCAAGCAAAGATTTTGAATGTTACAGCCATGCAAAATGACCCGGTGCCCTACGGTAACATCATCACCAATCACACAGGGTTTTCCTGCACTATTGTGCAAGGTGCAGTGGTCTTGAATGTTACTGCGTTCACCAATATATATCTCATCGACATCGCCACGAAGCACAGTTTGATACCAAATATTTGAATCTTTGCCAATGCTGACGCGCCCAATGACATCACTTGAAGGCGCCAACCAAGCCGAGTCATCAACTTGGGGCAGCCAGTGTTGATAAGCAGATATCATACTTCTTGAAGTTTCTGATTTTTTTGCTGACGTACAGGGGATTGTTTGTTTGGTTTGGAGGCTTGTTTGACGGTGTCATTGATGCGATTACATAGTCCATTGATGGCAGAGCCTTCAGCCAAAGACAATACTTTATATTGAACATCCCCGTTTAGCTGACCGGTTGAACCAAGCTTGAGGCTTTCAGTGGTATGCACATTGCCTTCAATGGTGCCATGTAAAATAAGACTGGGTACATGGACTTCCCCTTGAATGGTTGCACCTTCACTGACAATCAATGTACCATCTTTATCAGCGTGAATATTGCCATTAAATCGCCCGTCAATACGAACCGCACCTTCAAAAGACAGTTCACCTGTGATGACGGAGTGTACACCAATCAAGGTATCAATTTGCTGGGGATCATTATTGACTTTTTTTTCACGTTTTCTTAGCATTTATATCTCAAATTTGCAGGCTTTGCGCATGACTTCTGTTCCTTTTTTATTGTAAAGAACCAAGTCAATACGTGGGTGTAGGGGGAGAGGGATAAGTTCCGCTGCATGAATTTCCCCTTGCACAAAGGTATGGGTTTCCATCTTGTATGGCAATTTCTCTTTGCCATTCTTAAAATGTAAGGGGTAATGGTTGCCTTGCATATCGTGATAGATGAATTGTAAATAACCTTGAGTATGACGAGGATAATTACCACCTTTGACCAAAGTTATGTGAAAAAACAAGCTGTGAGGTGACAGGGATTGAAGCGTTGCTTGAATGATTTGAATATGATGACCTTTGCGGGCTTGTAAAAGACTGTTGAATATTTGGATGCGTTGTTGCAAATGTGAAATGTTTTCTTGTTGTTGTTGAAGCACATCTTTTAGGCTGTCAATTTGAGCTTTTTTAAGATCATTTTCAGCATTGGATGCAATAAGTTGGGTGCGAACGGTGGTGAATTGTTGCTGTAACTTGTGCAGGATGAGTTCCATATCATTGTTTTTTTGAGGTGGTGGATTGTTATAAGTCAGTAGCATGCCAAGGAGTAAACTAATGCTTGGAACAATCAGAATGGTGATGGGGCGAATGTGAATGTTTTTAGCGGGTCGACCGCTACCAGCTTCAACCACCATCAACTGTTTGGGCGTGAACCAAAATTCCAGCAAACGCTGCCAACCTATTTTTTTAACCATACGCATTTATGGCCATTGGGCGTGAATGGAAAGTCCAGAAGTTTCATCTAAACCCAACATAATATTGGCATTTTGAATCGCTTGCCCTGATGCACCTTTGAGTAAATTATCAATGCAGCTCACCACCACAGCTTCGGTATCACTCAAGCGACAAAGCCCAATATCACAACGGTTACTGCCTACGACACCCTTGGTGGATGGTAGGCTTCCTTCAGGAAGAATGCGCACAAAGGGCTCATCCTGATAGGCTTGAAGCAATGTTTGATGCCATATTGCGGTGTTTTTTCCGGTCAAATGTAAGGTGGTCAACATGCCGCGAGACATGGGAATAAGATGAGGTACAAAGCGTACCTTGACGGGGTGATGAGAAAAATTTCCAGCCCACTCTTCCATTTCCCAAGCATGGCGGTGACGTGGTAAACCATACGCACTCAAACCTTCATTGACTTCACAGTAAAGCAACCCAGTTTTGGCTGTGCGTCCTGCACCCGATGTTCCTGATTTTGCATCGACAATGATAGCGGAATCATCCAATAACTTGGCTTGCAACAATGGAATCAAGGGCATCAAGGTGGATGTGGGGTAACAACCGGGGTTGGCAATCAAGTTTGTGTTGGCAATATCAGCCCGCGTCCACTCACTTAAGCCATACACTGCATCTTGCAATACATGCGGATGGGGGTGGGCTAAACCATAAGCTTGTTGATAAATATCAGGCGATTGATGACGGAAATCTGCCGATAAATCCACCACTTTTTTACCTGCATCCAGTGATTTTTTGACGCTCTCAGCGGCTGCGCCATGCGGTAAAGCCGTGAAGACCAATTGAATATCATCAGCCAATGGGGCATCTGCTTTGGCAAGCGTTAAATCACCCACAGCACCTGCGATACCAGGCAGAACATCGTGGACTTTTTTACCCGCTTGGGAGTGTGCGCCAAGGTGTGTGATCATAAAATCAGGGTGTTGTTCAATCAAACGAATAAGTTCAGCACCTGTGTAACCAGTCGAGCCGAGAATAGCAACATGGATAGTCATATCCGAACAGTACAAACATCCCAGATGAAACGAAAGCATTGTATGTCACGGCACCCTGACGCATAATGCGCGATTCTTGCACATATTTATAAGTGGGAATTGATATGCTGTAAACTAATTGAAAATGAGGGCTATCGATGCCCGCTAGGGTGTTTTATAGATGTCTTCTGAAGAAACAGTACAAAAAAAATTTACAGATTTAGGGCTTTCTGAGCCTGTATTGGCAGGTTTGAAGGATGTGGGTTACGAAACCCCATCACCGATTCAGGCCGAAATGATTCCTTATGTATTGGATGGTCGCGATGTGTTGGGTCAAGCCCAAACAGGTACAGGAAAAACGGCTGCATTTGCTTTGCCAATTTTGTCTAAAATTGATTTAAACCAGCGCACGCCTCAAGTTTTGGTGTTAGCGCCGACGCGTGAATTGGCTATTCAAGTGGCAGAAGCCTTTCAAACATATGCGCATCATTTGAAGGGTTTTCATGTGTTGCCGATTTACGGTGGACAAAGCTATGACACGCAATTACGTGCATTGAAACGTGGTGTGCATGTGGTGGTGGGAACGCCTGGGCGTGTGATGGATCATATGCGCCGCAAAACCTTGAAACTTGATGGTTTGAAGACTTTGGTTTTGGATGAAGCCGATGAAATGTTGAGGATGGGCTTTATTGATGATGTTGAATGGGTGTTGGAACAAACGCCTAGCACGCGTCAAATTGCCTTGTTTTCAGCTACCATGCCCGCCGTTATTCGGAAAATTACCGATCGTTATTTAACCAATCCCAAGCATGTGACCATTAAAAATAAAACCAGTACAGTGGAAACCATTCGCCAACGCTATTGGTCGGTCAGTGGTCGTCATAAAATGGATGCGTTGACACGTATTCTTGAAGCTGAAGATTTTGATGCGATGATTATTTTCGTGCGTACCCGTGGTGCTACCGTTGAAGTGGCTGAAAAACTTGAAGCCCGTGGTTTTGGTGCGGCAGCACTCAATGGTGAGATTGCACAAAAACAACGGGAACAAATTGTGAATCGCTTGAAAAATGGGCATTTGGATATTTTGGTGGCGACCGATGTGGTGGCTCGTGGTTTGGATATTCAGCGTATCTCACATGTGATTAACTATGATATTCCCGGTGATACAGAATCCTATGTGCATCGTATCGGACGGACGGGGCGTGCTGGTCGTCAAGGTGATGCGATTTTATTTGTAGCACCGCGTGAACGTCGCATGTTGTATTCGATTGAACGTGCCACACGTCAAAAGGTGGCCGAATATCAAATGCCATCGACCGCTGATATCAATGATAAACGTGTTGATGCGTTCAAACAGCGTATTCAAGCCACGTTGGAAGAAGAAGGCTTGGATTTTTTCGCCAAAATTATTGAACAATATGAGGCGGAACACCAAGTGCCAGCCCAAGAAATTGCAGCGGCATTGGCGAAAATGGTGCAAGGCGATAAGCCTATGTTGTTGGCTGAATCCAAACGCTCTGAACGCAAACCGCGTGTTGAAAACCGTTCTGAAAAAACATCTGAATCCAGTGAACGCGCTCAACGTGAACGCCGTCCTACAAACCCAAAATCCCGTTCGCTGCCTCGTTTAGAACGTGGTATGGAGCGGTTTCGTTTGGAAGTCGGTTCGGATCATGATGCTCAAAAAGGTAATGTTGTGGGTGCAGTGGCGAATGAATCAGGCATTGAAAATGAGTTTATTGGTCATATTGAAATTTATGATCAGTACACCACGATTGATTTGCCCGAGGGCATGCCCAACCATATTTTACAAACCTTGCAAGAAGCACGCATTATGGGACGTAAGATGAAAATGTCGCGTGAAGAACAAGAAGATTTATCGCATGATAAAGAACGTATTCAACGGGGACGTCGTTCTTCTGGGGATCGAAGTAATGAAGAAAAACGCGGCGGAGATGGACATCGTGGTGGTGGTCGTGGCACACCCCGCTCTCGTTCAGGTGGTCGAACGCCACCAAAACGTCGTTCATAAGCGATAAACGAAGTTGGCAAGAGGTGCGGCGAGAGTCGTGCCTCTTTTTAATGATCATTAAGCCATACTGCCCACCAACAGTCTTTTTCAGGGCTCAAGATCAATAGTCTGCCTATGAAGTAGCCATGTTACGCCTGCTATTTAAATAAAAAACCGCTGACGGTCATGGGTTTATCATCAATGGGTTTGATAATGGTGACGGTTTCATGGCTGGTACCATGTTCATGAACCACAGACATGACATAAATATAGAAATCACCACCAAAGCGTGGATCTTTTTGTTGGGAAACCAGATTAAATGCTTGAATTTCACCTTTTTCTTCAATTTGAGCTTTCATTTGTTGTTGCCAATATTTTTTAGGCATTTGTTTGAAGAATTTTGGATCGAACAGCGCTTCAGCTTGTCCCCATTGATGCTTTTGAATAGATTGATTGAGTTGTTGGAGTATTTTGTTGGCTTGAGGTTGTTGATCGGCCGATGTGATGCAAGATGAAAGTGAAAATATTGAAAATAGTATGAAAAAAGTGCGAAAGCGCATGGAAAGTTCCTTGTTGCAATGTGGAGTTTGCCGCTGATAATGCCGTCCTTATGAAAGAAGACAATAAAAGACCCAAACAAAAACTAAAAACTGGCGAGAAGTTATTATTTATTGTAGCTGGCGCATTTGTGGTGTTGGGAGTGATCACATTTGGTATTATGCAATATGTGATGGCAACCAGTGATAAGCCTCTTTTTGAACAGCACACTCATTTTGACTTAAGTAAACTGGGTGAAAAAGGCTCTCAAATTTATCGTCACCAAGCCTGTTCGGAATGTCATCGAGCCATGTCTGAAGGTACCAATATGGGCAATAGCTTGGATGGTATTGGATCGCGCTATGGCGCTGCTTGGATTGAAAAATTTCTTACTCACCCAGAAGAAACGTATAATCATCGCACCATGGATCATGGTAAAAAACCAAAACAGGCCTATTATGTGGCAGAGCTTCCTAAAGAGGATATTCATGCCTTGGCCGTCTTTTTGTCGGAATTAAAATCGGATCAAGGTTCATCATCATCACCTGTTCCACCGAAAGGCGAATCACCATTTATTGATCAAATGGTGAAAACATGGGCACCTGATGAGTGGAAACATAAATACACAGATATTCGTGATAAATTACCACAAAAAACAGGAGAAGCAGAATGACTGAGCAGCCATGGGAAGATGAAGAGTATGTTAAATATATCTTATGGTTTGTATTTGCCTGTGTCATTTACAGTATGATTGGTTTTTCTTGGGGTGCCTTGATGGGTGGCATCTCAGATTTTCGACACTTTGTGGATCACCGGATGCATGGCAACTTGATTGTACGTGCGCATACGCATATCAATTTATTGGGCTGGGTAGAAATGGCTATTTTTGCTGCAGTTTATTATATTGTACCTCGCTTGGTGAAACGCCCGATTTATAGTATGAAACTCGTAAAATGGCATTTTTGGGTGCATAACTTGGGCTTGATTGGCATGGTGGTATTTTTCACTGTGGCAGGTGTGGCAGGCGGTATCGCCAGTGAGCATGTTTCTCCAGAAGAAGTCGAAGCCATTGTGAAGCCTTGGCTTGCAGTGATGGGTATTTTTGGCACCTTGGTGTTGATTGCTAACTTTATTTGGGCATACAATATTTTTCGTACCTGCCAAGGTTGGAGGACGTCGTAATGTCACGTTTATTTGGAATACTGATTCTTCTGGTGCCTTCTATTTTCATGGCAGGGTGTGATGGTAACTTCAGCATGGGTGGTGGTGGAGTGTTTAAAATTGGACAGGAAGTTACACCTGTGAAGACCAAAACGCTTGCAGATGTGAATGGTGATATGTCGAAGTTGACCAGTTATCGTTATCCTGACCCTCGGATGTATCAATTGTCTTTTGATAAGGCATTGAAAGAAGATAAGCCCATTGTGCTTGAATTTGCTACGCCGGGTCACTGCACCCAGTGCGACCAGCAATTGCAATTGCTTAAAGTCATGCTGGATAAATATGGCGATAAAGTAAATTTCCTCCATATGGATCAATATTATAATCCAGAAGCTTATGATGTTTTTCAAGTGCGCGGCGAGCCTTGGACATTCTTGATTACCAAAGATGGTAAAGTGGACTATATCGCACCAGGTCGTGTACTTTATCAGGAAATTGACCCTGCGATTCAACACCTATTGGCTGCTGGAAAAAAACATGGCTAAATCTTGGCGTGAAGTGAAATGTGAACTGAATTCAGATAAATCGGGGGTGATTTGGGATTTGATTCTTTATGTGCCAACGGTGGGTTTTTTGTTGTTGATAGGTTTGCGCTATTGGTACACAAATGATTCAAGTATGTTAGGTGAAGGCTTGATGTTTTTGGGTTTTTTCTTTTTCATCGTGGCAGCGAATCGTATTTCTAGGCGTTTGTTACTGATGCCTTCTTCGCCTGTGGGGTTGGATATTCGAAAAGAACATATTGCGATGGTTTTGAAAAATGGTGAAAAACGCTTGTTGATGCGTGATATTCGGTTTTTTTCAGATAAAGCGGGTAAGTCCTTTGGTTTAACAGGCATGGATGAACGTGGATCCAAGCAGCAATATGTCTTTCATAAAGGTCAATTTTCGACAGATGACTTTGATAAAATCAGTAAGGCGCTGGCTTTCTATAAGTGAGTTATCTCACCCCTTGACGATTTAATATTGCCCAATTTCTATGGTTGGGCATGGCTTAAAGTGTGTGAATGCATCAGTGAATATGCTATTTTCTTTGATTGATGCGGGTTTTAAGGATGTCTCTGACCATCCAGCCAATGGCACAGATAGCGATGCCAACAACAATACTCATGACTAGGTACTCAGTCTCTTCACTCACCAAGCCGCCAATAAAAATATGCACAGTATAAGAAAGCATGAATAGTGAAACGCAGGCGCTAAAGCCATAAATGAGAGATTCTCGCATGGCGGGCATCATGCGCGGAGGTTATTTTGAATGCAAGTATGTTGTTCGGGGGATGGATAGCCATGATTTATAGGCTTGACATGAATTTGAATCTTCATAATGTTGCGGAAGATTAAAATAGCTTCATATAATTTTAACAAGGAGGGAGTATGAAAAATTCAGTATGGCTAATCATTGTCGCTGGCTTTGTTACAGGTATGGGTAATGGATCAGTGTTTACAATTGCGACACAGCTTGCGATAGGTCGTGGACCTTTTGCAGAAGCGGGCGTTTGGGGTATGGATGCTTATTCTCCGTTTACTTTTGAAGGTTTTGGTAACTGGGTCATGATTGTATTTGGTATCGCTTTTGTATTAATTTTGGGTTATGCATTAAAACTTCATGGTGTCATCGAAGGTTTACAGGAAGACTAATAGGGTAAGGGAGAATATTATGGCGGCAGTTGCATCTGTGTTGGGTATTGTTTTGGCGTTTTCGAGCATGTGGTTTGCTTGGTATCTTTTGATGCCTGGTCAGCATGACGATTAAGTCAGAACTTGGTTTGATTTGTTGGGTCTGAAGTTTTTAAATTATTAGAGGAAAGGAGTAAGTAAATGCTTAAGTATTTGTTTGCGAAAGAAGAAGATATTCCAGGCGGTAGCGCTTCGATTTTCTTTGGTTTTTCGTGTATTATGTGGTTTATCGTTGGTACTGGGATTGGTTCGTTCAATGCGGCGAAATTGGCTTTTCCAGATTTTTTCACGCATTATTATGCTTTGCAATTTGGTCATATGCGCCAAGTACATGTGCATACCGTGATTTTTGGTTGGATTGTGGGCGCATTTGCTGCATCAGCATTGTATATTGTTCCTGCCTTGGGCAATACTAAATTGTGGTCTGAAAAATTGGGTGTTTGGAACTGCATGGCTTGGAATGTTGGCTTGATGTTGGCATTGTCGACATTGTGGTTCGGTATGACTTCAGGTCGTGAGTATTCTGACTTTATGTGGCCGATCGATATCTATATTGCATTCTGCATGGTAACGCCGCTGTTTATTAACATCTTTATGTCGATCTTGAATCGTCGTACGCAGGGTATTTATACCACGAACTGGTTCTTTGCAGGTTCATTCTTTATGTTGATTATTGTGTTTTTGGTGGGTAATGCGCCAGAATTTTTCCATCTGACAGGTTTGAATGAAGCTTATATGACTTGGTGGTTCGCGCATAACGTATTGGGCTTGTTGATTACACCCGTTGCGGCAGCGATTACTTATTATATCGTACCGAAAGTAACAGGTAATCCATTGTATTCACATCGTGTGGGTCACTTGCATTTCTGGTCGATTGTGGTGTTTTATTCAACACCAGCAGCGCATCACTTGATGAGCTCGCCATTGCCTGAATGGTTGAAATCATTTGCATCGGTGGAAGGTGTGTTGATTCTTGTGCCTGCGGTAGCTTATGTATGTAATATTTTGTTAACGATGCAAGGGCGTTGGTCGATGTTCGTTGAAAATATTGAAATCAAATACACCATTACAGGTGTGTTGCTTGCCATTCCATTGAATATGCAAGGTGGTTTCCAACAAACGCGTGCGATTAACTGGTATGTTCACGGTACTGGTTGGATTGTGGCACATGCTCACTTGGCATTGCTTGGCTTCTCAACATTCGCAGAAGCGGCCGCAATTTATTATGGTCTGCAAACCATGGTGCGTCGTAAATTGTACTCTTTGAGCTTAGCGAACTTCCATTTTTGGATGTTGTTGATTGGTTTCTCTTTGTATTGGGTTTCCATGACTATCGCTGGTTTGATTCAAGGTGCGGGTAAAATCTATGAAGTACCATATTTGGATATCGTGATTGCAGAGCATCCTTATATGATCGTTCGTTGGTTGGGTGGTACCATGGTCTTCTTGGGTAACATTGTTTGGTTGTACAATATGTATATGACAGTGAAAGAAGGCGAAAAATTAGAACATGGTGTACTTCCACACGAAGTAGCCTACGTACGTTAAGTCAAGGTGCTGGAATCACAGTTTGCTGATTCCAGCATAACTTAAAGGGACAATAAAAAAATATAGGGAGGACGGTTAGAATGGGATTCCGTGAATATCGAATTGGTTCGATTATGTTTGGCGTAGCATTGGCTACATCCATGGTAGTGACAATTTATATGCCAGGTTTGGATATATCGAATACAACAGCAACAGCAACAGCATTAGAAAAGCAATTGACCTATGGTAAGGTCGCAGGCTTTGATTATGGCGATCCATTTTTGCATGGTGATGATAAGCCGATCAAGGTGATCTTGAAAAAAGATCCAAAAACAGGTGCAACGATCGATGAAACAGTCGCGTATGTGTTTAAACCTGGGACTTCATTGCCCAGTGGTTTGGTTCATGAGCATATCAATGGTGCTGCGATTCAAGCCCTGAGCGTGAGTTTGGGTAAAACCGACCAAGTCAGTGTCGAGGCTGGTGGCGTTTATTTGGTTGAAAAGTCTGTCAAAGATGGTGTGGAAACACCGTATATTGAATTGGCCAGTGTAACCCGTGGTTGGACCATTGATGCGACCTTGAAAGCGGCTGATCAAGAAATCTTGGCAGGTTCTGGTAAGGTGATGTTTATTCGTGAAGGTTGCTGGTGGTGTCATACCTTGTTACCAGAGCAAACGCATGATTGGCAGTCGTTTGGTCGCCCACCTATGTTGGGAGATTTTAATGGTGAATCTCCAACCACCTTTGGTTCGGATCGTAAAGCACCTGATTTATTGCATGTCGGCTCTCGCAATTCTTCCAAAGAGTGGATGATGATGCATTTCTTTAATCCACGCTTGGTTCAACCGCATTCTATTATGCCACGTTATGATTATTTGTGGGGCGGTGTCGATAAAAAAGGTAATAACATTGACCTAGCCAAGTGGGATGAAGAATTTGATGCGTACCGTGACGGTTCTCGTGTGTATCCACCTGAGGTACCTGAATATGCTGATAATTCAGAAATTCGTTACCTGATTGACTATGTTCTAGACTTGAAATAAGGAGGATTGAAATGTCTAAATTTTTACCATTATTGGATGGATTGAAGCTGAATCATCCACTTAAAACCCTTTCAGATGATCGGAAAATCCAAGAAGCACAGTATATTTGGGAGCATGAAAGCTTGGGGGGAATTGCTGAAAACAACAATCCTTTGCCGCGCCCAGTGGTGGGACTATTGATTTTAACGTTTGTTACAGCGATTGCTTGGACGTTTCCCTTGTTTGGTCAGCGACCGAATGCTGCGATTTATGCGGATTATATCACCTTGATGCACTCAGCACCTGTGCAACAGGTCATGGATGATAAAAGATTGACGACATCGGCACGTGATGAAAAAGCGATGAAGATGATTGTGGGTGCCTTGGCTGATTCTGATTCTCCTTATGAGTTTCAACGTATTCAACATCCTATTTCGATGAATGACTTGCGTATCATGGAGCCAAAAATTGTTGAATTGCAAAATCAACATGCGGATTTACACGAGTATTCCATCATTGGTGCTGATGTGGCACTGGCGAACTTTGAAGGGAACTGGAGAACGGATGCTAATGGAAAAAAAGTGCGTTCACGTGTGCAACCTTGGTGGGATAAAGGTTATATGACATCGGTGTACTATTTCTTTGGTTTTTGCATTGCTGTCATTATCACTGTGAAACGCTTGCCTCCGATTAGTTGGAAGCCAGATCACAGTATTGCGCACTAAATTAAAAGGAGATACTTAATATGATTGATATGGATAATGTTCAATTTGCTGGCTTGTTGCTTATTTCGCTTGCTCTTTTGATACCTGTTCTTTACAGTTTTTTTGTAGATAACCATAAAAAAGGAACACCAGACCCGCGTGATAGCGAACATAAGTAAAATTTGATGGTGTAAGTATGAAAAGGTCGCTCTTTGAGCGGCCTTTTTTGTTCTTATATGTTTGTACTGTGTTGTTGAAATAGTCTTGCCATGGATTAACATGCCGTTAGTGTGCGCCCTTCGTTGAAAGTCATTTTTATAGCTTTCTTGTTCGGTATAGGCTCGTAGCTCAGGGGTAGAGCACCACCTTGACATGGTGGGGGTCGGCGGTTCGAAACCGCCCGAGCCTACCATTTTCTTATTAATATAGCCTCATTCTTGGCTTGCCCGCCCTGCATTGCGTGGGGTTTGAAGAGGCAGAGGATGATTCTCATGAATATTCAATTACCCGATGGTTCTTCTCGTAGCTTGCCAGATGGTGCAAGTGCATTTGATTTAGCCAAAGATATTGGTGAAGGTTTGGCGCGTGCTGTGATTGCAGCGACGGTCAATCATCGTATGTGTGACCTATCAGCTGTCTTGTCTGATGGTGATAGTGTTGCTTTAATCACTGAAAAATCACCCGAAGGTTTGGAAGTCATTCGGCATTCTACATCGCATTTGATGGCGATGGCAGTGCAAGAAGTCTTTCCAACGGCACAAGTCACCATTGGCCCCGTGATTGATGCTGGTTTTTATTATGATTTCGCTTTTGAACGTGCATTTACACCCGAAGATTTAAAAGTCATTGAAAAGAAAATGAAAGAAATTGCGCGTCGTAAGTTGCCTATCACACGTGAGGAATGGGCGCGTGATGATGCGATTGCCCATTTCGAAGATCTAGGTGAAAAGTATAAGGCTTTATTGATTGGACGAATTCCTGAAGGGGAAACAGTCAGCCTTTATAGGCAAGGTGAATGGTCGGATTTATGTCGTGGCCCGCATGTTCCCAACACCTCGAAACTCAAGCACTTTAAGTTGATGAAGGTATCGGGCGCATATTGGGAAGGTGATGCGAAAAATGAGCAATTACATCGTATTTATGGAACGGCATGGGCTTCTAAAGATGATTTGAAAGCGTACCTATTTCGTTTGGAAGAGGCTGAAAAACGGGATCATCGTAAGCTTGCTAAAACATTGGATTTATTTCATTTGCAAGATGAAGCGCCTGGCATGATTTTTTGGCACCCGAAGGGCTGGGCAGTTTGGCAAGTCGTTGAAAATGAAATTCGTTCGATTATGCAAGTGAATGGATACAAGGAAATCAAAACCCCCATGGTGGTGGATCGTAAGTTATGGGAGCAATCGGGTCATTGGGAAAAGTTCCGAGATGATATGTTTACCACCCATACAGATAATCGTGATTATGCGATCAAACCGATGAATTGCCCATGTCATGTGCAGGTGTACAACCAAGCCTTACATTCCTATCGTGATTTACCGTTACGCTTGGCTGAATTTGGTTCATGTCATCGTAATGAACCATCAGGCACCTTGCATGGTTTGATGCGATTGCGAAATTTTGTGCAAGATGATGCGCATATTTTTTGTGAAGAGAGCCAAATTCAAGATGAAGTCAGTGATTTTATTGACTTGGTTTTTTCAACCTATAAAAAATTTGGTTTTGAAGATGTGATTATCTTTTTATCCGATCGCCCTGCGCAACGGGTGGGAACGGATGAACAATGGGATAAGGCTGAATCATCTTTGCATGAGGCTTTGAAGTCCAAAAACTTGGATTATGGGTTAAATCCAGGTGAAGGAGCCTTTTATGGCCCTAAGATCGAGTTTTCTTTGAAGGATTGTTTGGGACGTGTGTGGCAGTGCGGTACGATTCAAGTGGATTTCTCCATGCCAGGCCGTTTGGGTGCGGAATATGTCGCGAAGGATAACAGTAAGAAGACACCCGTGATGCTGCATCGTGCAGTACTGGGTTCATTGGAACGATTTATTGGTATTTTGATTGAAGAGTTCGAAGGAAAGTTTCCTGTTTGGCTGGCACCTGTGCAGGCTGTGGTGTGTAATATTTCAGATTCTCAATCGGAATATGTGCAAGAAGTGACGCAAAAAATGTGTGATGCAGGGCTTCGTGTAGAATCGGACTTGCGCAATGAGAAAGTCGGCTATAAAGTGCGCGCCCACACCTTGGATCGCGTGCCTTATATTTTGGTTGCTGGTGATCGCGAACGAGATGAGCAAACAATCTCAGTACGCACACGCAGTGGTGAGAATTTGGGTGTCAAGACAGTGGATGCATGGATTGAAGCAATGAAAATCATGCAAAAAGAATACAAGTAAGACCAGTAGGGGGCTTTCATCGCTAAGAAAGAGCTAGCAGTTAATTATGATATTGAGGCAGCAGAAATGCGTGTCATTGGTCATGATGGTGAGCAAATCGGTGTTTTGAAGCGTTTGGATGCCATTGCCAGAGCAGAATCCGTTGGGCTAGACCTCATTATGATGTCACCCAATGCCAGACCACCTGTATGTAAGGTGATGGATTATGGGAAGTACAAGTACGATCAAAGTAAAAAAGCCAATGAAGCCAAGAAGAAACAACATGTGATTCAGGTTAAAGAGGTGAAGGTTCGTGCCAGTACAGAGCAGAATGATTTGGATATTAAACTTCGAAATGTGCGAAAGTTTCTTGAAGCTGGTAATAAAGTGAAAGTTTCGCTTCGTTTTCGTGGGCGTGAAATGGCCTATGTGGGGCGTGGTAGAGAGCAATTGGAACATATTGCTGAAGAAGTCAAAGATTTGGGTAAGCCTGATAAAATGCCCAATATGGAAGGTCGACAGATGATTATGATCATCAGTCCCTTGAAGAAATAGAGGTTGGTGATTTATGCCTAAGATGAAGTCAAACAGTGGTGCTGCAAAACGTTTCTCAAAGACGGGTAGTGGCAAATGGAAACGTAACAAAGCAAATGCTCAACATATTCTGACCAAAAAATCGCCGAAGCGTATTCGTGGATTTCGTGGAACAACGCTTGTTGCCACATCAGATAAAAAAGCTTTGGAACGTTTGATTCCAGGTCGCTAATTCGTATTTATTGGTTTAGGAGAGAAAAATGCCTCGCGTAAAATCAGGTGTTCAGGCGCATGCGCGCCACAAGAAAGTTATCAAAGCGGCCAAAGGTTATTACGGCCGTCGTAAAAACTGTTTCCGTGTTGCAACGCAAGCGGTTGATAAAGCAGGTCAATATGCATACCGTGACCGCAAAAATAAAAAACGCACTTTCCGTGCTTTGTGGATTGTACGTATCAATGCTGCGGCACGTTTGAATGACTTGAGCTATTCAAAATTCATGCATGGCTTGATGCAAGCGGGTATTGAATTGGATCGTAAAGTATTGGCTGACATTGCTGTTCGTGATGCGGATGCATTTGCAAAATTGGCTGAAACAGCGAAAGCAAACATTCAGTAAGGAATATCCGAGTTGACTTGGTATTGATGGAAAAGGTGGCAGAGCTGTAATGGCTCTGCCATTTTTGTTTGTTTTGAAGAAAGTAATCATTGAATAGATTTGAAGTGAGTGAATTGTGGGAAAACAAGCATTTACCGCGGAGGCGCGGAGGCGCGGAGAGTGTGATGGTGATTTTTCTTGTGTGTCTTTGTGGTTTATAGAGGTTAATCATGAGTAAGTTGGGTGCGCTAAAGGTGGAATTACACACACTGCAAGAGAAAGCATTGGCTGAGTTTTCTAAAGCTGAAAATTTGAATGCGTTGCAAGTTTTGCGTGTGGCATATTTAGGTAAAAAAGGTGCTTTAACGGATGTGTTGAAGGGTGTGGGCAAATTGCCGGCTGCGGAACGTCCTGTGATTGGTAAAGAAGTGAATGCGGTGAAAACAGCATTGGCGGAAGCTTTGCGTGCTTGTGAGGGCAAGTTGTCAGTCTTAGAAAGGCAACGACGTATTGAATCCGAACGTTTGGATGTTAGCTTATCAGGTCGTCAATCTGCACGTGGTTCTTTGCATCCTGTGCAACAGGGTTTGGATGAAATCACGGCTATTTTTTCACAAATGGGCTTTGAAATTGCCCAAGGCCCTGAAGTTGAAGATGAATTCCATAACTTCGATGCGTTAAATATTCCACCCGAACACCCCGCCCGCGCCATGCATGATACTTTTTTTGTGAAAGACACCGATGACGCTGCGATGTTGTTGCGGACGCATACATCGCCCGTGCAAATTCGCACCATGAAACGTTTATTGGAAGAAGAACATGCCTTGCCTTTGGCTGTGGTCGCACCAGGGCGTGTGTATCGTTGTGATTATGATGTCACCCACTCACCGATGTTTCATCAGGTCGAAGTGTTTAAGGTGGGCGAAGATATTTCGTTGGCTCACTTGAAAGGTGTATTGCAGCATTTCTTATCCGCTTATTTTGAAAAAGATGTATCGCTGCGTTTGCGTCCACACTATTTCCCCTTTACAGAGCCTTCGGCAGAAGTTGATGTGGCTTGTGTGTTTTGTGTAGGTAAAGGTTGCCGAATCTGTAAAGGAAGCGGTTGGTTGGAAGTGCTGGGAAGTGGCATGGTTCATCCCAATGTTTTGAAATCTGTGGGTATTGATTCCACGGTGTATTCAGGTTTTGCCTTTGGTTTGGGTGTGGAACGTTTGGTGATGCTGAAACACAGTATTCCAGATTTACGACTCTTTTTTGAAAATGATGTTCGCTTTTTGCGGAGGATGGGTGCATGAAACTTTCCTACTCTTGGATTCAGGAATACGCAGATTTTAAGGTGAGTGCCACACAATTGTCCGATGATTTGGTGCGTTTGGGGCATGAGGTAGAATCGGTGGATCTGCCACGTGAAGCGGTCAAAGGTGTCCGTGTGGGTCAAATTTTGTCCATGATCCCCCACCCTAATGCAGATAAATTGAAATTATTAAGTATTGATATCAATGAAGCCGAACCTTTGGCGATTGTCTGTGGTGCCAATAATATGGGTGAAGGCGATAAAATTCCCGTGGCAACGGTTGGCACGTTGTTACCCCATGGCTTGAAAATAAAAAAAGGAAAAATTCGTGGTGAAGTAAGCTTTGGCATGTGTTGCTCAGAAGAAGAACTGGGGTTGGCAGAAGAAGCTTTAGGTTTGTTGATTTTGCCACCTGATGCACCCGTGGGTGCTGAAGTGGGCGAATATTTACAATTGGAAGAAGCTGTTTTTGACCTTTCGATTACCCCTAACCGTGGTGATTGTATGAGTGCGCGTGGTTTGGCGCGTGATTTGGCAGCCGATGCGGGTTTGTCATGGCTTGAGCCTGAACTGAAAAGCCTCGATGAAGATGCCAATATGGCGGTGGGTTCGATTGCTTGTGAAGCGGAAGATGATTGTCCGTTGTATATGGCACGTCGTATTGAAGGCTTGCAGGTGGATGAAGCGCCATCTTGGATGAAGCAACGCTTGTTGGCGGCAGGTCAACGTTCGGTGAATGGCGTGGTGGATGTTTTGAATTATATCATGTTGGATATGGGACAACCGATGCATGCCTTTGATGCGGACACGTTTAAGGGTGATGTCTGTGTGCGCGGAGCAAAAGAAGGCGAAGATTTTGCGGCACTGGATGGACGTGTACTTAAACTGCATGCGGGTGATTTGGTGATTGCAGATGCTGGAAAAGTTGCAGCCTTGGCCGGCATTATGGGTTCAGAAGCGACGGCTGTGAGTGAAGAAACCACGAATATTTTACTTGAATCTGCATACTTTAGACCTGCGAGTATCAGCACAACTCGTCGCCAATATGGGATGGTGTCCGAAGCTTCGATGCGTTTTGAACGTGCGGTAGATCCTGCCATGGTGGCTGTTGCCATGCAGCGTGCTACCACTTTATTGTTGGCATGTTTTGGTGGTTCGGCAAGTGTGGTTAAGGTGTTGGGTGATGTGGATGTATGGTTGAAACCGCGTGAGTTTACATGCGATATAGCGCGTCTTGAATCCCGTTTGGGTGTAGCTATTCCTGCTCCTTTGGATGACGTATTACGGCGTATGGGCTTTGATTTGGCGCGCAATGAAGGTCAGCTTCACGTTAGCGTGCCGACACATCGCCCCGACGTTAGCATGGCAGAAGATATGTCAGAAGAATATGCACGGGTGATTGGTTTTGATGCAATTCCTGCGGAATTGCCTGAATTACCCACCATTCAGCCCATGCAAAAAGATACTTCTGTGCAAGATGCGGTGCGTCAAGGTTTTGTACAAATCATCAGTTATGCATTTATTTCGAGGCAGGAGCAGCGCCTTTTTTCAAGCCAAGATGAACAAGATATTGTTTTAGAAAACCCAATTTCAGATGCCATGTGCGTGATGCGCCGGAGTTTGTTTCCAGGGCTTTTAAATACAGCCAAGTATAATTTGAATCGTCAGCAGGCTGGTGTTTCACTGGTGGAACAAGGACGTATTTATAGCAAACGTGAGCGGTGTTATCATGAAGATAATATCTTGGCGTGGTTGATGACAGGTGAGTTGCTAACACCCCATTGGTATGCGCCATCCCGTGATGCGGATTTTTATGATATGAAGGGTGCTGTGGAAACATGGTTGTCAGCACGCGGTTTGGTCGCACGTTTTATCACCGATGATGACGTGATGGGTTTGCAAGCAGGTCAAACGGCAAAAGTTCTGGTGGGTAAAACTGTTTTGGGTCATGTTGGTAAAGTCGATGGCGATTTGGCCGCTTCTTTTGACTTGGATAAGGCGGTGTTTGTGGCATCATTGAACTTGGATATATTGCCCAAGGCAAAGACAGCGAAGTTTGTTGCATTGGCTGAATTTCCAGCCGTAGAACGTGACTTGGTGTTCTTGTTTGATCACAAGACACATGCCGATGATGTGTTGCAAGCGGTACGTAAGCCTGCAGGTTCATTGTTGATGGGTGTGTATATTTTTGACCGCTATGACGGGCAAGGTGTTCCTGAGGATCAAGTCAGTCTTGGGCTTCGGATGAGTTTGCAACATCCCAAACGTACATTAACCCAAGAGGATTCGGATCAGGTGATGCAAGCGGTGATTGAAACGATGCAAGCCCGCTTTGGAGCGGTTCTTCGAGGTTAACATGCAAGATTTAACATGGCTTCTCCCCTTGCATATTGCCTGTGTGAGCATGCTTTTTTTATTGTTTTTATGGCGTTTGTGGTATGTATGGCAAGGGCATGTCATCCCTTATCCTTGGCTTAAACGTGGCTTGCCCGATGTCATTGATGTTGGCGTGTTACTGTCAGGTGTTAGCTTGGCGGTGCATTTCTTCATTACCCCTTGGGATGATGCGTGGTTTGCGATGAAGTTGTTGTTAGTCTTGCTGTATATTGGGATGGGCTTTGTATGCTTTTCGGCGCGTTTTTCTTTGTCAACGAGGCGTATAGGTGGTGTGTCAGCGATGGGTTTATTGTTTGTCATTGTATGGCTGGTTGTAACAAAAAATATAAGCTTTGTTTGACGATATGTAAGCAAAGCAGGAGTGATTGATGTCTGAATTTCCTGAAAAAACATGTGATATTTCTCGTTTGGTGAGTCATCCGAAATTGGTAGCGGCGACATTGGCGGGCAAAAAAACACAGCAACGCCGTGATGGTGTCTATGCCTATCCGAATGAAACCTTTGATTTAGAAGGCGTGACCTTTGTGGTGACAGGCTTAAAGCGTGAACGCTTGGGTGATATGACTGAAGAAGATGTGCAAGCGGAAGGTTATCCATCCTTGGCGATGTACAAAGATTTGATTTTAAGAATGCATGAAGGCATGACATGGAATGATGATGATTTGGTTTGGGTGCATAGCTTCCAACGTCAGGCTTAATTTTTATTTTTTATGGCGAAATCGCTGTTTGTTTGTCAAATCTGTGGTGCTGAGCATCGTAAATGGGCTGGTCAATGCCCTGATTGTCGTGAATGGAATTCAATGACTGAACAAGTCATTGAAAGTACCATACGGGTGGGCAAAGCATCCAAGTCTATGGCAACAACAGCGATTCCCGATATTGCCATGCATAAAACGGAACGTCGATCCACAGGTATTAATGAGTTAAACCGTGTGTTGGGTGGTGGTTTGCTATCTGGGTTTGCCATTATCAGGGCATGATGTGTATGTTGTTGGTGGCATAAAAATCAATGAGCCATCGGCAGATTTAGTAGTCTTATTGGCGGTATTATCATCCTATCAAGATCGCGCCTTACCACAGGATATAATGGTCTTTGGGGAAGTCGGTTTGACAGGATAATTCGCCCTGTAGCTAGTCCTGAAAATCGTGTGCGTGAAGCGGTAAATCTTGATTTTAGACAAATGCTGATGCCGCATGAAAATCATGCAAGAGTGCAGGAGGTAAAGCTTGCTGCTACGCTTCGCGAACATGCGGTTGGGTCAAGTCTGATACCTGTGGAACACTTGTCAGGTGCGGCACAAATGGCATGAACATAAATGCGGTATCCTAGGTGATATGTTGTGAACTTTTTTGATTATATTCTGATTGGTTTGGTTGGTCTATCCATGGTTCTCTCGCTTTGGCGCGGGTTTATTCGTGAAATGATTTCATTGATTGGCTTGGTTGCTGCCTTTTTATTGGCGAGTCGCACTTCGGGTTATGCGGGTGACTTCTTAAGTCAGTGGCTGCCGAACAGTAGCATGGCAGATATGGCAGGTTTTGTTTTGGTTTTTGTACTGGTGATGTTGGCGGTGGGTGTGGTCGGTGTGGTTGTACGAAAACTCATTGATATGGCGGACTTAACAGCAACGGATCGTACCTTGGGCGTGTTTTTTGGTGTGGCGCGCGGTTTTTTATTGATTGCGGTTTCATTTCTTATTTATACATCTTACAGCTCGGCAAAGCCAGATTGGTTGAAGCAAAGCTTGCTTGCGCCCTATGCCATGCAAATGGGTGATTTATTGGGGCAAGTGATTCCAAAAGAATATCCATTTTCCAGGGCAGGCGGCGCAAAATTGAGATCGCCTCAATTATCCAATGTGATTCATTCCATCCAAGATATGTCAACGGGTGGTAAGGAATCCATCAAAGATCTTATCCAACAACATACCAAGTGAGAGTAATATGAGCCATGCTATAAATGATGTTGAAGACGACCATTTCCATGATGAATGCGGTGTTTTCGGTATTTTTAATTGCCCTGAAGCTGCCAATCAAACCTACTTAGGGCTTTATGCACAGCAGCATCGTGGACAAGAGTCTGCGGGCATTGTCAGTACCGATGGACACACATTCAACAGTCACCGAGGCATGGGTTTGGTGGCGGATGTGTTTCAAAAGAGTGATATTGAATGTTTGTCAGGACATGCTGCGATTGGTCATGTTCGCTATTCCACATCGGGTGAGTCAGGGCTGAGAAATTGCCAACCTTTTACCTTTGAATATGTGCATGGTGGTATCGCCATGTGTCACAATGGCAATATTGTCAATGCACCTGAAGTTCGCAAAGAGTTGGAGCAAGAAGGGGCTGTATTTCAATCGACCTCTGATACAGAAGTCTTAATGCATTTGGTATCACGCAGCAAAGGTGAACGTATGCGTGATCGTGTGGGTGAGGCTGTACGCCGATTGAAAGGTGGTTATTCGCTGTTGGTATTGGTGGAGGATCGCATGGTGGGTGTGCGTGATCGCAATGGCTTGCGCCCCTTGGTGCTGGGTAAGTTGAATGATGCTTGGGTGCTGGCATCGGAAACCTGTGCGTTTGATTTGGTGGGGGCAGAGTTTGTTCGTGATGTGAAAGCGGGTGAAATGGTCATTATTGAGGAAGGCAAGCTGGAAACGATGATGCCATTTGAATCGACCGACCCTAAATTTTGTGTGTTTGAATATGTGTATTTTGCACGTCCAGATTCCACTTTAGAAGGCGTGAATGTGTATGATGCACGTTATAAAATAGGCGTTGAATTGGGCAAAGAATCGCCTGTCGATGCAGATTTGGTGGTGCCAGTGCCTGATTCGGGTGTGCCGCCTGCGATGGGTTATGCGGAAGCGACAGGCATTCCCTTTCAATTGGGCTTGATTCGTAATCACTATATTGGGCGTACATTTATTGAACCCCAACAATCCATTCGTAACTTTGGTGTGCGCTTAAAATTGAATCCCAACCGAGATATGATTAAGGGAAAACGTGTGATTTTGGTGGATGATTCGATTGTACGTGGCACAACGAGCCGTAAAATTGTGGAAATGATGCGCGCAGCAGGTGCGGCAGAAGTTCACATGCGTATTTCTAGCCCACCCACCAAGCATTCTTGTTTTTATGGTGTGGATACCCCCAATGCAGAAGATTTGATGGCGAACCAAATGACTTTGGATGAGATGTGTTCAGCTATTCAGGCGGATTCCTTGGCGTTTGTATCGTTTGATGGCATGTATCGGGCGGTGGGGAAACCGCAAAGTCAGCATTGTGATGCTTGTTTCTCAGGGGAATACCCTGTGAAAATTGATAAGACCCATTCACCTCAACTTTCTTTGCTGCGTTTCTTTAGTCGTAAACCTTGATGTTTGCAGTTCTAGGATGAAAATTGCGGTTTGAATTTGTATGATTAGAGTGCGCGGCTGTTTTTTGGGTATAGGTCAATGAGAGGGCAAAGATGGCATTAACAAAAGAAGAACTTCAAGCATTTGAAAAGCAGTTATGTGACTGGCGCGACGAACTGGAAAATGCACAAAGTGAAAGTATGCATGCGATGCATGAAACAGAGGGGACGGCATATCCTGACCCAACCGATCAAGCCAGTATTGAAACTGATCGTAACTTTAATTTGCGTATTCAAGATCGTGAACGCCGTTTGATTCGTAAAATTGAGAAAACGATTCTTCGCTTGCGTGAAGGTGAGTTTGGTTTATGTGAAGGATGTGGTGGCGATATTTCTATCAAACGCTTGCAAGCACGCCCTGTGACGACACTTTGTATTGAATGTAAACATGAGCAAGAACAGGAAGAACGTACCCATATTTCATAAGCTGTACGATTTAAAGCGTGTGTTGAAGGTGGTGACTTGCCAATACTACAAGCTCGTTGATAAGATCAACATCAGCTTCAGGCTCTAAATCTCTGGGCGTGCCTTTGCGCCCAGTTGGGCGAACTTGAATGTCGCCATTGGACTTGGATAATTCGGATTCACCACCACAATGACGGCAAAAGACATGATTTCCATGTTGATGTTGGCGGGTGATGACAATGGTGGGGCCACATATTGGGCAGGCTTGTAAGGGAATGCCTGATTCGCTGTGTCCAACAATATGTTGTAATGCGCCGCATTCCCCCAGTGAAACCCATAACGTGGCGAGGTGGGCATCAAATTGCTTGCCTTTTTCACGCTGAATAATGTTTAAGGCTTGGGTGATAGGCATCGCTTGTCGGTAGGGGCGAGTACTGGTCATGGCATCGAAGGCATCACAAATGCTGATAATTCTTGCATCGGTGGGTAAATCATTGCCGCGAAGAGCGTGGGGATAACCCGTTCCAATGGGTGTTTCATGATGAGAAAGAACAGCACTGCGTACCAATTCGGCAAGCGGGTGACCTGAAAGAAGGCGGCTTCCCACTTCGGGATGGGTTTTCATCATCTCATATTCAAGATCAGTGAGTGAACCTGCTTTGTTAAGGATATGGTCAGGAATGGCAATTTTCCCCAAGTCATGCAAAAATCCACCCACAGAAATACGTGCCACCTCATCGCTTGGTAAACCAGCCTTCTTGGCGAGTAAGCCTGAAAATTGTGAAACACGCCATAGATGTCCGCCTGTATATGGGTCACGCGCTTCAACCATGCTTGCCATCATAAAGAGGCTTTGTAATAAATCTTTGATATATGGCATGGAAGCTCCTCCAAAATTAGAAAGGAAGCAGTAATAATGCCAAGCTATTGGTCTTATGGTGGCGAATCTTATATGGCAGAAAAAACAGTCCCTACGCCTTCATCGGTGAACATCTCCAGTAATACAGCATGGGGTACGCGCCCATCAATGATATGTGCGCGATCTACGCCGCCTTCGACAGCATCCAAACAGCATGTTACTTTAGGGATCATGCCGCCAGCAATGGTGCCATTGGCAATCCAATCGCGTGCTTTTTGAGAGGTAAAACTGGAACACAGTTGCTTGTTTTCATCCAATACGCCTGCCACATCGGTTAATAAAATAAATTTGGCAGCAGCCAAAGCTTGGGCAACAGCGCCTGCAACCAAGTCAGCATTGATATTGTAACTCTGCCCTGCATCTTTGTGATAGCCAACAGGCGCAATCACAGGAACAAAGCGATCTTTTTCTAAAAGTTCTAAAATATCCGTGTGAATGGCATGGACTTGCCCAACATGTCCCAAATCAATGATTTCAGGTACATCCAGTTCAGGTGAGTTTTTTTCAAGTTTTAATTTGCGTGCGCAAATCAGCCCGCCATCTTTGCCTGATAAGCCCACGGCTTTACCTCCTGCACGATTGATATTGGCAACGATTTCTTTGTTGACACTGCCTGCCAAAACCATTTCAACGATGTCCATTGTTTCGCTATCGGTGACGCGCATGCCATCAATAAATTTGGCTTCTTTGCCAATTTTCGCTAAAAGCTGTCCGATTTGAGGTCCCCCACCATGCACAATAACAGGGTTG
Source organism: Mariprofundaceae bacterium (assembly GCA_030950925.1). Lineage (GTDB taxonomy): Bacteria > Pseudomonadota > Zetaproteobacteria > Mariprofundales > Mariprofundaceae. Next base: position 25,572 of record JAUZQO010000001.1, on the reverse strand, counting down.
ATGCCGACTTGTTTTAACAAGGTGATGTCCATGGCAAAACTGGCTTTTAAACTTTCTTCAACCATGGCATTGCCGCCATATTTGATGACAATGGTTTGCCCTGCAAAGCGTTGTAAGTAGGGAAGTGCCTCAATCAGTGTGCTGGCACGGGCATTGGCATGTATCATTATGCAGTTTTATTTTGTTTCTTGTCGATGGGGTCGCAATCCAAAAGCATTTGCCAAATCAGCATGGCCGCAGAAACAGCCAAGGCAACGCCAAGACTTAAAGCGATGTAACTGTCTTTGGGGTTCATCAATTGTTCGCCCACAGGAATAAAAATTAACAGAGCTGGTGCAATGACTGCCAAACGTGTCCAGCGCATATCTTGTTTAAGTAATACGGAGGCTGCACCGGGAACAGACATTAAGGCAAATAAAGTCACTGCAATCCAGTGGTTTTCAAATTGAACGGATGCCAGACGTTGCCAAACACCCAGTTCAGAGGCTTGATCCAAACGTGTTTCAAAGGCTGCTGCTAAAAATAACATGCCAGCCGCTGATAAACTCCAAAACAACCAGCCAAGCCAGCGACGTTGGCGTACCAAGTGGTTGACCCAAACACCATTGCCAATGACATACATCAAACCTGCAAAAAACATGCCCCACGGGGCTAACTCAAAATGAACCATGGTATGATTCTCCTTTTCAAAAGGCTGCGAACCCTAGAAGCCTGTTGGCTTTAGTTCAACATGATGAAGGGAAGGGCTTTACTATGGTGATGGATTTGCAGGTGGGTGTTGTCCCTTATAAAGATTGGGATGACAAGAGCGTTCAGTATGATGGTGACAGTGCCTTGTGATTGTGGGCTTTATTTATGATCATCCCTGTTTTTTATGCCTAAATAATCATCAATTAAAGATGCTTATTTCATCACTTATGGATTAAAAATATGCTTAGAAAACATATTATATGAATTATTTTTATTTTATTTATAAAATAAATCAATTATTTATGAATGAAATATGAGGGTTTTTTATAACTTGGCATTATCATTGTTTATACACTTATATTAATCCACTTTGGATAACAAGTAAAAGAGGAGAATACGAATTGAAAAAATTAGGTTTAACACTGGCAATGATGATGAGCGCAGGTTTTGTAGTAGCGATTCCAGCCCAAGCGGCGGATTCAGCAGTAGTTGGGGACATTGGCATTTATAGTCAATATGTATGGCGTGGTGTGCAACAAGATGCTGGAGCTTCATCTGTGCAAGGTGATTTGGGTGCTGATATCGGCGGTGGTTTATCTGCCAATGTCTGGTTTGCATCGTCAACAGGTGCAGCTGCAAGTAATTTAACAGAATTCGACTTTACCGTGGACTATTCAGGTGAAGCGGCTGGTATCAGCTATTCGACAGGTGTGATTGCTTACACATATTTGAATGGTGCTGCTGGCAATGCAACTGAAGTGTATTTGGGCGCTGGTGTTGGCCCAATTTCTGCAACCTATTATTATGCGATCAATGGCTCTTGGAAAAAAGATGCTTATTTGGATATTGCGCTTGCTCAGGCTGTGGGTGGCTTTGATTTGGGTGCAGATTTTGGTTTTTACCTTCCATCAACGGTAGGAGCATCAGCTATTTACCCAGCAACAGCCAAAAAAGGCATGGGTCATATTGATTTAAGCATTTCTAAAGATGTGACTGTGGGTGATGCGACCATGACCCCATCATTGATGATTTCAACACCGCAATACAGTGGTAAACCTAAAAATGCCAACCTCATCGTTGCTGGCGTGAACTTCGCCTACTAATTGTTTCATTATGAAAAGGAGAGGGATGAATTTTCTCTCCTTTTTTCTAAATAAGTTTTAAAATCCCCCCCCCCCCCGATATGAAGAGGAGACATAAGCATGAAAATGATTCGAGCCATTATCAAACCATTTAAACTTGATGACGTGAAAGATGCATTGTTGGAAATTGGTGTGACAGGCATGACCATCACAGAAGTACGTGGTCATGGTCGTCAAAAAGGACATACAGAATTATATCGTGGTGCAGAATACAATGTCGATTTTGTGCCCAAAACAGAAGTATGCGTGGTTGTTTCAATGGATGAATTGGATGCAACTCTGAATGCCATTAAAGAAGCAGCAAGCAGTGGCAAGATTGGCGATGGTAAAATTTTTGTGAGCAATGTTGAACGCGTGATTCGCATCCGTACGGGTGAAGAAGACGCGGACGCATTGTCTTAAGGAGTCGTAATCATGGAACAAGTGGCAGGGGATATTCTCCAAACAAAATATGCACTGGATACCTTTTATTTCTTGGTGATGGGTGCATTTGTGATGTGGATGGCGGCAGGCTTTTCGATGTTGGAAGCAGGTTTGGTTCGTTCAAAAAATACAGCCGAAATTTTAACCAAAAATATCGTGCTTTATTCCATTGCTTGTATTATGTACATGGTTGTGGGTTATAATATCATGTATGGTGGTTCTACGGGCGGATTTTTACCCGATGCTTTGACGTTTGGTCTCGGTGCAGATAACACAGCGAAAGATGTGTTGGCGGGTGGCGATGATGCACCGTATTATTCAACATTATCGGATTTCTTCTTTCAAGTGGTATTTGTTGCTACAGCGATGTCGATTGTTTCAGGTGCTGTCGCCGAACGCATGAAATTGTGGGCATTCTTTGCCTTTGCCATTGTCTTTACTGCGGTCATCTATCCGCTTGAAGGTATGTGGAAATGGGGCGGCGGCTTTTTGGATGCTGCTGGTTTCTTGGATTTTGCAGGTTCTGGCGTGGTTCACATGTCAGGTGCTGCGGCAGCGTTGGCAGGTGTTCTATTACTTGGCGCACGTAAAGGAAAATATGGTAAAGATGGTTCTGTGAATGCAATCCCTGGTGCAAATTTACCGTTGGCAACCTTGGGTACGTTCATTTTATGGATGGGTTGGTTTGGCTTTAATGGTGGCTCTGAATTGGTTGTTTCCAATATTGTTGAAGCCAATGCTGTTGCGATGGTCTTTGTGAATACGAATATGGCAGCGGCAGGTGGCTGTGTGGCTGCTTTGTTGTTGGCTCGTTTCTGGTTTGGTAAAGCGGATTTGACCATGGCATTGAATGGTGCATTGGCTGGTTTGGTGTCGATTACGGCTGAACCTTTAACGCCATCACCTGAAATAGCGACCTTAATTGGAGCTATGGGTGGTATCCTTGTGGTTGTATCCATTGTGATGATTGATAGCAAACTTAAATTGGATGACCCCGTGGGTGCGATTTCTGTGCATGGCGTGGTCGGTATTTGGGGCTTGTTGGCTGTTTGCTTGACCAACCCTGATGCAAGCCTTGGTGCGCAATTGATGGGTATTGGTGTGATCTTCGCTTGGGTCTTTGCGGCAAGCTTTGCAGTTTGGATGGTGATTAAAGTAATCTTTGGTATCCGTGTCTCGGAAGAAGAAGAGTTTGAAGGCTTGGATGTTGGCGAGTGTGGCTTGGAAGCTTATCCTGAGTTTTCACAACCAGGTAAGTAAGTTCTGCTTTGCTTTGTTGGTTCAAGTGAAGCCCATGCAAAAGTAAATTTGAATTGATAAAGTACAGAAAGTAAGGGGGCGGATTTTTCCGCCTCTTTTTTTTATGTCAGTACGGAAGCGGAAACCATCGCGGATGTGAGTTGTTGTACATCTTGTTCATTCATAATAAAAGGTGGCATGGTGTAAATCAGTTTGCCAAATGGACGTAGCCACACACCTTGTTCAATCAAATGATTTTGTACCTTTGTAACATTGACGGCTTCTTTCATTTCAATGACTCCCATCGCCCCTAAAATACGAACATCTGCCACTTGAGCATGGTCATGGCATGGAGCTAAACCTTGTTGGAGTTGTTTTTCAATCGATTGAACACGGCATTGCCATGCTGAATCCAATAGTAAACGCACAGATGCAAGAGCCACGGCGCATGCCAATGGGTTTGCCATAAATGTCGGTCCATGCATCAACACCCCCGAACCATCGGCATGAATCCCATCGCACACTTGAGCTGAACATAAGGTGGCGGCCAGTGTCATATAACCACCTGTGAGGGATTTTCCAATACACATAATATCAGGTTGAATCTCAGCGTGTTCACAAGCAAATAGTTTTCCCGTGCGTCCAAAACCAGTGGCAATTTCATCGACAATCAGTAACACATCGTAGTGCTTGCAAAGTTCCTGCATCTGTTGGAGTAATTCAGCCGAATAAAAATGCATACCACCTGCACCTTGCACGATGGGTTCAATGATAAGGGCAGCCAGTTCATTGTGATGGGCTTTGAACTGGGCTTCCAAGGCTTCGATATTCACATCTGAAAAATAATGTTGGGGCAAAACATCGCTGAAGCGTTGGTGCATGCCTAAAACAGGGTCGCAAACTGACATCGCGCCCAATGTATCACCGTGATAGGCATGTTTGAGTGCTAAAAATTTGTTTTTGTACGTGCTGCCTTGGGCTTGCCAGTATTGTAATGCCATTTTCATCGCAACTTCGACAGCCACTGATCCTGAATCAGAAAAAAAGATGTGTTGGAGCTGATTGGGAACAATCGAAAGCAATAATTTGGCAAGATCAATAGCAGGTTGATGGGTTAAGCCGCCAAACATCACATGCGACATCTTGGATAATTGAGCTGTGGCAGCGTCATTGAGTTCAGGCACATGATAACCATGAATCGCGCACCACCATGATGCCATGCCATCAATCACTTCATCCCCATTTTCAAAGGTTAAGCGTACGCCCGATGCAGATCTCACAGGGTAAACAGGTGCAGGGTGTTGCATGGAAGCATAAGGATGCCAAATGTGTTGGCGTTCAAAATCTAAATCATGATAATACATATGGCTTATTATTTTCCGCATAACTGTTGAATTTTTTCATGGTTCATCCTGTTTTTATTTCAGGTCTATTGATTTACTTCAATGGGGTGAATGCAGGCCGATTCATTGAAATCTGGTGTCATTTCTAAGCTTTTCGCACCTTTTTTTTGGATCACTTTATAGCAGTCAATGGGTACTAGACGGTTTTTTACCCGTACAGCACCTTTAAACTCAGTATCGAAATAGCGTTTGCAACTTTCATATGTTGTGCCACTAATCACCACTTCATCTGCACCTGCTTGATCAACCACGCGTGAGGCCGCATTGACTGGGTCACCAATCACTGTATAATCCATACGGTCGCGTGAGCCGATATTGCCCGCAATGACTTCGCCAGTGTTAACACCCACACGCACACGGAAGGTAAGGCGACCTTGGCGTTTCCATTTTTGCATCAAATCATGCGTTGCTTCTTGTAAGTCCAATGCAGCATTGACCGCATCGACAGAGACTTGATGCAATGGCGTGGTTAAACCGAATACAGCCATAACAGCATCCCCAATAAATTTATCGACCATGCCATTGTGTCTATAAATGACCTGCACAGCGACTGTAAAAAAATCATTGAGCATTTGCCCCACGTCTTCAGGGGGTAGGTATTCTGACATTTTGGTAAAACTACAAATATCCAAAAATAAAACCGCAACGCGCCGATGTTCGCAATTCAAACTAGCGTTTTTTTCTACTTTATTGTCGGTAATTCTTTTGAAAACTTTGGGATCCACATAAGGCTCAAGTTCTGTCAACCGACGTTCATATTCAAGGTGTGATTTTCGTGATTCTTGTAACAATTGGATGGTGACCATCTCGAATTTATTCTGTAATTTTTCCAAATCAAACAATAAGGCATTAAAATTACGGCGAATACTTGTGACCTCTGTTGTACTACCTTCAGAAATTTTCAAGGCGGCATAGCCACCACCTTTAATCACTGTGCTGCTATGTACCAAATCCAGTAATTCATCCGAAAATGTGCGTAAAATTTGGAAGCCTGCCAGATGAAATACCAAAACCATGGCGCTCATAAAGAGTAAGCTTTGTGTGATACCTAAACCTGCTTGCATAAAAATATATGCTGTCAACAAGTAAGGAAGTACACCCAGTAAAGCGAGAACCAAGTGGATTTTCTTTCTAAATTGTGATTTTTTTATTCCCATGAAAGTAAAAACACCTCAAATATTGGACAAGCAACATCCAAGTACTATCGGTCTCTTGAGTCGCTCCCCAATGATAGATGATTTGCCAAGTTTCGCTTCATTGACTGAAAAAACTATCGATTGCCTTAAAATCAAATCTTTTCACCATGAATACGTTGTAATAGAGCATCGACTTCAAAGCTCTGATATTCACCCGCTTGCAGGTTCAACGATGCCAAAGAAAGTGCGCCAATATGCGTTCGTTGCAACGATATGACATGATTACCTACAGCACCAAACATACGTCTGACTTGATGGTAACGTCCTTCATGCAACACAATCACAGCTGTTTTTTCACCGATCACTGTTAGTTCTGCTGGTAAACAAGGGCTATCTTCTGAGTCCAGAAATAATGTGCCGCTGGAAAATTTAAGACCTTCATCACCCTTCAATGCTTCCGCAAGTTCCACATGATACGTTCGGGAAATATGTTTTTTAGGGCTGGTTATTTTATGATTCAATTGCCCATTATCGGTTAGAATCAATAAGCCCGACGTATTTTTATCCAAACGTCCAATACTGGAAAGGGCTGGTTTACGACCCAACCAACGCTCAGGAAAATCGGCATAAATCAATCGCCCTTCTTCTTTACGTGAACAGACTGCATTCAAAGGTTTATGATAGGCAATGGTCAATCCGTTTGGATGATCCAAGGGTTTCCCTTCCAGCATGACCTCCGATGGCAATACCTTTTGTGCGCCTGATTTGGCTTTTTCACCCTGAACAGTCACCCAACCTGCACGTATCCAGTAAGTGACATCCTTTCGTGCGCCATATCCCAAATTCGACAATAATTTTTCTAAACGTTCTTTTTTTTGCATGAATTCAACGAACTCCGTGAATAATTTTGAAGCCATCGGCTTCGATGATGGTCTGATGTTCTCGAAGGTGTTGGCCAAGTATGTGTTCATAAGGTAACTGGCGGTTGGCAACCATCCATATCTCACCACCGCGTTTCAAACTTTGACAACCTTTGGCGACAATTTTTTGCCCTAATCCCACTTCCCGTGTTTGCCCAGTATGAAAAGGTGGATTACACACCACCCAATCAAGCCTATCAGGTAAAGCATCATGCGTTGCATCCAAACAATGATAAGCACACTGACTTATCCATGCTTCCGTATTTTTTTGAACACAACGTAAGGCTTGCCATTCAGCATCAACAAGCTGTAATGTTTGTATATTGGAGCTATGTTGCAATATATGCACCGACAACAAACCATAACCGCAACACAAATCCATGCCTTCACCTGCAAGCTTTGGCAGATGTGATAGCAATAATTGGGAACCTATGTCAGCTTGCTTCCAGCTAAACAATCCCGCTTGTGAATATAAGTTCAAATCTGAAACCCGTTGGATTGCACCCGCTTGCAGCCATTGCTGCGCCAAATTTTCATCATACACAGCGGTTTTACACGCTGATAATATACGGCATTTGGATTTGGGTGCGGCATCAGCATACCCTGCCAAAGCTGTCAGAGCATGTTGATAGGATTTTGCACCATGTATATTGGCACAAGCCATGATGATGCGCCCACCTATTTTAAGTCGGTGCATTGATTTTGCCATGTAAAACAAGGTTTGTTGCTTGTTTTTGTAGGGGAAGAGTAAAGCAAGGTCACTGGCGGTATCCCAATCATCACCATCATAGGAAGCCTGAACCCCCAAGGTTTGCAGTGCATCACTTTCAGGTTTAAAGCTTTGCTGACAACCCATCGAAGCAGTCAAACTTTTTAAAACTTGGATGTTGCCATGCGCCTGAGTATGCCAAATATGTACATCGGGCTGCCCTTCGAATTGCTCACAGCTTGCCACCCCCGCTTGGTACAACAAATCAATCGCAAGCGAGCAAGACACATCTATTTTTGGCACTGCTGACGGTAAAAACAAGGCTCAATACTACAATTTGTAAGCTTTGAAAAACAATCACTATAACCTTCTGCCAATTGTAATTGATGAATCAATGCGGTCTTTTTCAGCTGTTTGGCATCCTTGATATGGTAAGGTTTGGCACGTTCCAATAAGATTTTTTTGGTTAATTTGATTTTTTTTGTCATGGTTCACACCTCATATATTAATAGTTTAGGTTGGCAATGATTCTCTCGAGAGTAAGGTGAAGAAAACGCTATTTACATGTGTAAGTAGCATATTTTTTCAACATAAAAGCCGAGGAAACAAGGGATGAATTGAACGATTTCCCTTATATTTCCAAGCAGCGTAAGCATAAGTATGTGATATGCAAGCCTTCGGAATGATAAAGCGTGATAAACTATATACAAAAGCTGATGATTCACATGAATAAGTGGAGTTTGAAGCGCATGCTATAGAAGGTTGGAGTATACCTTTAACTTTTGGGTTGTATTGGCATACAAAGAGCGATATAAAGCCCGCCTTAAGCCATCAATCAACTGTAACATTGGCATAAAATGCGATACCTGAATCTGTATCTTCATAAATCATGACCCACACATCAATGCCTTGTGATGTATCGGGTAAATCCGCTTCGGGGATGATGAAATGTACTTTCTTATTTAAGCCTTGGTCACTCACTAAAATGGTACACATACCACCAATGGAGTACGAGGTATTGTCAGCATCACTGGCATCGGTAAAGTTAATACTACAATTGACACCATTGTCCTCAAAGCCATCGTTTAAACTTTCTCGCAAAACATCCGCGTTAAATGTAATGATATCATGATTCTGCACATCAGCGGTGTGATTTAAAAAAATAACTTCCGACCCTTTCTCCATTTCCGCCATGAAACTACTAAAACGCCCCAACACAATGGCTTCATATTCATATTCATGTTTTATTTTATGAAATGCTGCAAGGTTAACATGCTTGATGCCCGCAGCCTGAGATGGCGCGACAACACCCAGCAATATAGTCATGAATATTCCAATTGTTATGATGATGCTATGATGTTTCATTGCGTGACCTCCTGTATATTCCCAAGTGAAATGGTACGCAGTTTGCAAGCTAAAAACAAGGGGTTACTGGGTTTTCACCCTATCAACCATCAATTGACTGCTTCTAAAAAAGGCTTAATCACATCACATATTCGCTCAAGAACCGCCGTGTTTTTTTGCATAAACAAGGCTGCATGTGCATTCAAACGACGTAAGGATTCAGGTTTTTTTAACATCTCCAGTACCAAGGCTTCAAATTCTGCATCATCCTGCGCTACAATGGCTGCCGAAGCTTTTTGCATACCTGCCATAACCTGACGAAAATTTTGAACATGTGGACCAGTGATGACACCACGGCCGCAAATGGCGGCTTCCAATGGGTTATGTCCGCCCACTGGCACCAAACTCCCGCCAATAACGGCAATATCCGCAATGGTATAAAGCGATTGTAACACCCCCATAGCATCCACCAGCAATACATTCGTATGCTGTGTGGACTCCTTTTGAGACCAACGTGCCAATGACACGCCCTGTGCCATGACCATCGTTGCCACATCATCAAACCGTTCAGGATGACGGGGAACGATGACCAATAATACATCGGGTTGTTGACGCTGCCAAATTTGCCACATCTTTACAATACGCATTTCCTCATCTTCATGCGTACTTGCCACCAATATAATGGGGCGTACTCCGCTCACATCCACACGTTGTCGTAAAGCCTGAACGTCAACTTCGGGTGGTGTAATCGCATATTTTAGATTACCTACGACTTGAATGCGTGTGTGATCCACACCGATGTCTATCAAACGCTCTTCATCCACCTCACTTTGTGGCAAAAATACATCTACATTTGCCAAGCAATGTCGCCAAAAAAAACGTGTGGCATAATATTTTGGAAAAGAACGATCCGAAATACGGGTGTTGATACCGATTACTTTCACGCCTTGTTGGTGACAAGCTTTCAACATCCCTGGCCAAAATTCAGTTTCTGTAAGTAACAGTATTTTGGGTTTGAGGTATTGCACAAATCGGCGCATCAAGGTTGGTAAATCCCAAGGTAGGTATGAAATAGAAACGATGTTACCCACTTGCTTGAGTGCATGTTGAAAACCTGTCCGTGTAATCACCGTAAGATGGATCCGATGACCTTGTGCTTGGAGTCTTTGAATCAATGGCACAACCGATGCCACCTCACCCACCGAACAAGCATGTATCCAAATACAATTCTCTTGTTCTTTGGGGTGATGTAATAAGAAATGTTGGGACCATTTATGTGAAGCGGAAGATTGAAAAGGTGTCATGGCGGCATTGCATCAAATCTACAAGCTAGCGTCCAGTAAAGGATAAAAAAGGTACATCATGATTAATCATTGACATATATTCCCCATTCCTTACATTTCGCCGCTCATTTTTGAGTGTTTCACATCGGAAAGATGTGCTAACAAGGGGTGAATTAGTGGCTAATCATGTATCATCATTGAAGCGTGCGCGTCAAGATCTTAAAAAACGCGCGTTGAATCGTACTCAACGTTCAACTATGCGTACTGCAATCAAGAAACTAGAAATTGCAATTGAAGCAGGCGATAAAGACGCGGCGAATGTTGCATTGAAATCTGCTGTTTCCTTGCTTGATCGCGCAGGTGGAAAATCTTTAATCCATACTCGTCAAGCATCACGTCGTGTTTCTCGTTTGAATGCACACGTTAGAGATATGGCTTAATAAAACGTAACGGTTCTTTAAAAAGCCCGTCTGATTTGTTTCAGGCGGGCTTTTTTTTGGTGAAAACTTTGGGTATACTGATTGAAGCATGAAACTATCTTGTCATCCCCGAAATTTTTTATCGGGGATTTATAACAACGTTTTAAATAGACTCCCAACACAAGTATTTGGGAATGCGTATGTGACCAAACAAACCTTAAACCTTGTTCAGTTCTTTTAACCATTTTTCCAAAAAATGGATATTAAAATCAGCTTTTTGAAATGCTGGATTTGCCAACAAGCGGCTATGTAACTCACAATTGGTGGTAATACCAATAATTGCCAATTCATCAATCGAACGCTGCATGCGTCGAATACACTTGGCACGATCACGGGCATGGGTAATCACCTTGGCAATCATCGAGTCATAATGGGGTGGTACTGTATACCCCGTATACACGGCTGAATCCACCCGCACACTTCGACCACCTGGTGCATGATACAACTTAATCATACCTGGTGATGGTGTGAATTTGAACGGATGTTCTGCATTGATGCGGCACTCAATCGCATGACCCTTCATCTTAATTTTCTTTTGATTAAACGCCAGTTTTTCGCCTGATGCCACACGAATTTGCCATTCAACCAAATCCACACCCGTGATAAATTCAGTCACAGGGTGTTCCACTTGAATACGTGTGTTCATTTCCATGAAATAAAACGATTGATCTGGATTCAATAAAAACTCAATCGTACCTGCACCTTCATAATCGACAGCTTTGGCTGCTGCCACACCTGCCGCACAAATAGCCTTACGTGTTTTTTCACTGATGGACGGGCTGGGGGCTTCTTCAAGTACTTTTTGATTGTTCCGTTGAATAGAGCATTCGCGTTCATACAAATGCACAAGGTTCCCATGACTATCACCCAAAACTTGCACTTCAATATGACGAGGCTCTTCAAGAAATTTTTCGATAAATACGGTATCATCACCAAACATCGTCTTGGCTTCAGTTTGGCAAATATTAAATGAACTGGCTAAGGAAACTTCTGAACGAACGACCTTCATGCCACGTCCACCACCACCCGCAGCGGCTTTGATAATCAAGGGGAAACCTGTTTCTTTGGCAACAGCATGCGCTTCTTCCACCGAACGAATGGCACCATCAGAGCCAGGAACCAACGGCACATTGGCCTCTAGCATGCGTTGCTTGGCTTTGACTTTATCACCCATAATACGCATGGATTTTGGTGTGGGACCAATCCAAGTTAAACCTGAGGCAATGACAATTTCAGCAAATTCAGCATTTTCGGCTAAAAAACCATAACCAGGGTGAATGGCTTGGGCATCGGTGAGCTCTGCTGCGGCCATAATAGCTGGGATATGTAAATATGATTGCGCACCTGCGGCAGGTCCAATACATATAGATTCATCGGCAAGCCGCGTGTGCATGGCTTCTTTATCGGCTTCTGAATAAACCGCAACAGTCCCAATGCCTAATTCTTTACAGGCACGAATGACACGAACAGCAATTTCACCACGGTTGGCAATAAGAATTTTATGAAACATATACCAACCCCTTAAGCAGGTTTGATAACAAACATCGCTTGTCCGAACTCAAGCGGTGTTGCATTATCAACCAAGATTTTTTCTACAACACCATTGTACTCTGCTTCGATTTCATTCATTAATTTCATGGCTTCAATAATACAAAGGGTTTCACCTTTTTTCACGGTTTGTCCTTCAATAATAAATGGCTCTACATCGGGGCTTGAGGCACTATAATAGGTTCCAACCATGGGAGACTTGACCAGATGGGTATCATCAGGCTTAGCGGTTTCACTAGGGCTAACAGCTATGTCACTGGCGACTGCGGTAGGTGCAGTAACCACTGGAGATGTTGCCATCATTTGAGGTGTAACGACTGTTGGCATGATGCTACTTTGACGTGAGATGCGAACCGATGTTTCACCCTCGGAAATTTCAAGTTCGGCAATATCTGAGCTTTCGACCATTTTAATCAGTTTACGAATTTCAGTAAGATTCATTGGTACTCCTTGTTGTGTTGAATAAGTCCGCGTAATGCCAAGTGATAAGAATGGGAACCAAAGCCAGCAATAACGCCACTGGCAATATCTGCGAGCCTTGAGGTATGACGAAACGCTTCGCGTGCGTGAACATTGGATAAATGCACCTCAATAAAGGGAATTTGGACAGCCAACAGGGCATCACGTAAGGCAATACTTGTGTGTGTGTAAGCAGCTGGATTGATGATTATACCATCCACATCGTCCAAACGTGCTTGATGAATCGCATCCACCAATGCACCTTCATGATTGCTTTGAAAACATTGCACGTCTGCATTCAAACCTAAGCCCAAGGCTTGTAAGGATTGATTGATGTCATCCAAAGACTCAGAACCATAGGTTTTAGGCTCACGCGTACCCAAAAGATTTAAATTGGGTCCATGCAACACAAGTATGTTTAACGGCTTCATGTATTCTCCATCTATTTTCTCCCTGCTTGGGAGAAACTGCGCTTGATGATAGCGTGCGCGTCACACTAGGTTCGGGATAAAATAGGGTCAAACGAAAAAACACCATTTTCGACTTGTTTTGCAAGAAAATGAGGTATTTATGGTATCATTGATTCAAAAAGGCATGGTTTTATGCACATTTTATTAAACGGCGAAACAACAATAACGACAGCCGAAACACTAAGCCAACTGGTCATCGAGCTAAGCTTGGAAAAACGGATGATTGCCATTGAGCGCAACCTTGAAGTTGTGCCAAAAAGTCAGTATGACAACACACGCTTGTGTGAAAACGATCGCATCGAATTGGTGCATATGATAGGTGGAGGATGAATATGACGGATGATATATTCAAAGTCGGGACATACGAATTTAAATCCCGCTTGATTGTGGGTTCTGGAAAATACAAAAGTTTTCAAGCAACCAAAGATGCAACCGAAGCTTCGGAAGCTGAGATGATTACGGTGGCAGTGCGTCGCGTAAATATTACAGATATGGGCAAAGAAAGCCTGCTCGATTATATTGATCCCAAGCAATATACTATTTTGCCCAATACAGCAGGCTGTTTTAATGCTGAAGATGCCGTACGTACGTTACGTTTGGCACGCGAAGCGGGTGGTTGGGACTTGGTCAAATTGGAAGTATTGGGCGATACGGAAACTTTGTATCCGAATGTCGTTGAAACCATCAAAGCTGCTGAAATATTGGTGAAAGAGGGCTTTCAAATCATGGTTTATACCAATGATGATCCGATTGTTGCGCGTCGTCTCGAAGAAATCGGCTGTGTGGCTGTGATGCCGCTGGGCAATCCCATTGGTTCAGGTCGTGGTTTGGCGAATCCATTTAATATTCGTGTGATTAAACAACGTGCCAATGTACCCATTGTTGTCGATGCAGGGATTGGAACTGCTTCAGATGCTGCAAAATCCATGGAGTTGGGTGCGGATGCTGCGCTCATTAACACCGCCATTGCCGAAGCCAAAAATGAATGTTTGATGGCAAAAGCCATGCGTGATGCCATTCGTGCAGGTCGTCAAGCTTATTTGGCAGGGCGTATGCCCAAGCGGGCATTTGCATCGGCATCATCACCGACTGAAGGCTATATTTGGGATTAAAAGGAAACAATATGACTGAATTAAAAAACGATTTATTTTTACGTGCATGTTTGCGCCAAGATGTGGAGCGCACACCTGTATGGATGATGCGCCAAGCTGGACGTTATTTGTCTGAATACCGTGCCACACGCGCCAAGGCGGGTGGTTTTCTAAATTTATGCCGCTCACCTGAGTTATGCAGCGAAGTCACCTTGCAACCGATTGATATTTTGGATGCGGATGCTGCGATTTTATTCTCAGATATTCTTGTTGTACCTGAAGCGATGGGTATGGAACTAACCTTTGGCACGGGCGAAGGACCGAAATTCCCTGATCCAATTACCTGTAAAGCAGATGTTGAAAAGCTTCCTGTTTTGAATGATCCAACCCAAGGCTTGGGTTATGTGATGGATGCGGTAAGCACGATTCGTCGTGATTTGAATGGTCGTGTTCCTTTGATTGGTTTTGCGGGCAGCCCTTGGACACTGGCAACGTATATGGTGGAAGGTGGTGGTTCTAAGACTTTCTCCAAAGTGAAAGCCATGATGTTTAATGAACCTGAGAGCATGCACTTATTGCTTGAGAAATTAGCCGATTCAGTGGCTGCATATTTGAATGGTCAAATTGCCCATGGTGCGCAAGCTGTACAAATCTTTGATACATGGGGTGGAATTTTAAATACCAGTGCTTACAATGAATTTTCACTACAGTATATGCAGCGCATTGTATCTCAACTGACACGTGAGAACGATGGTCGTAAAGTGCCTGTGATTTTGTATTCCAAAGGTGGTATGGGCTGGTTGGAAAAAATGGCTGACACTGGCTGTGATGTATTGGGCTTGGATTGGTCGATTGATATTGATGAAGCCAAACGCCGCGTGGGTGATCGTGTTGCACTGCAAGGCAATATGGATCCAACCATGTTGTATGCCAAGCCAGAACGCATTCGTGCCGAAGTCAAAGATATTTTAGCCAAATTTGGGCATAGCAATGGTCATGTGTTTAATCTTGGGCATGGTATTACACCTGATGTTCCACCTGAACATGCGATTGAATTTTTCAAAGCTGTCCGTGAAGAATCTGTAAAATATCACGATTAAATAAAAAAAGCCGCCTCATTGAGGCGGCTTTTACACACACGTCACCCCCGAACACTTATATCGAGAGCCGAGAGATTCAATAGATGCTCGATAAAAGCATTTGATTCTTGTTTAGTTGATTTGAGACAATAAATCTGGGTTTTTGACCAAATTACGCACACCATGACCATGGTTTTCTTTAAAAATATTACTTTCACACCATTTACCCACTGTTGCAATATTCACTTTTGCCACATGCGGTCGAACACTCCAAGTCACTTGATACGGCGAACCTTTTTCATTGTAACCAGGTCCTGTGGTTGAGCCAGCATATTGAACAGATGCCCCTGTATTATCAGGAATACCAACAGCTTGGTACAAGCCTGATCCAGTCTTTTCAAATGCCGTCAAGTTTTTAAAATCAAGCGCATTTTTATCATTTACAAGAACATAGACCTGTGTTTCTACACGTAATTGAGGGTTTTTAATCGAATCGCTCAAGCAAGCTCCCAGCGTCGGGCCAGGTTTCACTTGCGCTGTTGTATAAACGTAATGAACTTCAATGGTATCACCAGATATCAAAGCACCATCACCATGATGACTCTTGCAAACGTCTTTTTTAAAAGATTTTTCTTCTTTCTTCGTCAAATGACCCGAGTATTTATAACCACTTAAATAGCCATAACCATTACCATTGCCAGCATAGACTGAAAAGTCATGCGCTTTATGCTCTGCATTTTTATGAAAATGAATATTACATAAATTCATACTGGTTGAAGCGGGCGCAGCATTAAAAATTCTTTGGTTGTACCCCTCAATAGCATCAATATCACGTGGTGATTGAGGACCAAAGCCTTTTCCTTGTGTGTTTTCTGCAAGAACTTCCCGTTCTTTGGCAACGATCGAGTCTGCCACAGCAGCATGCGCACCTTCCGCATGCCCATCACTTGCATGAACGGCTAATGGTGCAGCCAACAATGCACTTGTGGCCAAGGTTAATAACATTTTTTTCATCATAATATCCCTTCCCATCTAAATCTACGCTAAATTGCGTGACTCGGAGACTATAAAAAAAAGTATTTCTCCTCAAGTGTAAATATTAAATATTTTTAATCTTGATGTTTGCAGTAAACCTGCATAGGAAGGCTTATCAAATTTTTTTAAGGAAGGCTCCATGCTTCAAGGCTCATTTAAACTTTTATCAGGTATACACCTTTTACTGACCACTCCCTCGCTTCGTTCCTTACTTTGGAAAATGCTGGGTTTACTTACATTTTTGATGCTGGCTTTATTCACAGGGGTATTCTTTTTGTTTGATATGATGATGCAAGTTTGGCTTCCTGAAGGGGACGCTTGGTATTGGATGATCTTATCATGGGTGGTTTGGGCGGTGTCCATTTTATTGGCTGCACTAACGGGCATTGTGGGATTTGCTGCTGTTGCCTCAGCTGCTGTCGCTCCTTGGTTGGATACCTTGGCTGTTCGTACAGAAAAGATTTTTGGCATTGACCGACCTGAAAATACAGCGCCATGGTGGAAGCAATGTTCCATCGCTTTGGTTCATTCCGTGCGCCCCATTTCGATTCTTATTCTTTGGGGTTCAGTGGCTTTGTTTTTGAGTTTGATTCCTGTATTGGGACCAATCGCTGCCGCCATCATTTGGACGTATGCGAGTATTCATTTTTTATGTTTTGAACTCATGGATACCACCGCCACACGCCAAGGTTGGAGTTACGCCTATCGTAAAGCTCAACTTAAAGAGCGGCGTTTTTTTTGGTTAAGCTTTGGTGGTCTGGGAATGTTGTTGATGGTGATTCCATTTCTCAATATTTTGGTCATACCTGCGGCAGTAGTGGCATTAAGTCGACCTGATAAAGTTTAGGAGCCTGTCTGAGTAGGCTTAATACTATTACGGAAAAGTGTATGTGGGGCGATTTTCAGCTTTAAATGCGTGTATAGATAGCTCTGCTATTCGCCCCATTTAAAGCCAAATACCACTTCAACCCCAAGTTATTCGCTACAACTTCTTAAGTTCGACAGACTCCTAGAAAACCACTGTTTTTTTATTCAATAATCTGCACACCATCAGGCGTACCCATCAAAATAACATCTGCACATTGATGTGCAAACACACCATTGGTCACAACGCCAGGCACTTCATTCAAATCATTCTCCAATGCCAAGGCATCATGAATTTCCAAGCCTTTGACATCAATGATGATATTACCATTATCCGTTGTAAAACCTGTGCGCACTTTAGGCTCACCTCCCACACTTTTAGCAATCCCCATGACCAAGTTTTCTGCCATAGGAATGACTTCAATGGGTAAGGGAAATGCACCCAAACAATCCACTTGCTTGCTGCTATCCACGATACATACAAATTGATCCGATGCTGCAGCCACAATTTTTTCACGGGTTAAAGCGCCACCACCACCTTTGGTCAAACATTTTTTAGGATCAAATTCATCCGCACCATCAATATAAACCGACAAACTATCCACTTGTTTCAACGCTTCGTTTAAACTCAATACAGGAATGCCATGACCACGCAAACGCTCGGCTGTCACCTCTGAACTTGCCACCGTACCCTGAATTTTATCTTTGATGGTTGCCAACGCATCAATAAACATATTCGCTGTTGAACCTGTACCCACACCAATCATGGAACCTTCAACCACATACGCTAATGCTGCCTCAGCAACTTTTTTCTTCATTTCATCTTGTGTCATTGTCCTCTCTCCTTATCTATATCTAGAAACTTAAAAAATGGTGGGTTTATGTCAACTTATCAGGGACTTTTAACTCATCCGCTTCCATATAAATACACGATGGATAAACAGGGCCAATATCGACCATAATCCATTGCCCACCCCGCTGCCCCATTTCAACATCCAAAACATCACCTGGATGCAAATAATTCATGATTTCTAACGGTAATACAATCGGAACAACGGGTGCATCCTGATTATCAAAGCCCAAGAACACCGTGTTTTGATTCATATCCAAACGTTCAATGCGGGCATGACCTTCCACAAACGCATCAAAACGTTTGCCACGTAAACGGGGTGCCACACCTGCACCCAAACGTACATAATATAACAACAAATGTGCCGCAGTTGCTGCATCGCCAGCAGATATTGCAACTTCATCCAATACAGCACACAGCTCTGTTTTTTGCACATCATTCAGAAAATTATGTTGCCGCATAAACAACGCCCAAGCTTGCAACACTTTTGAAAATGTTTTGACCATCACGCTTGAGGCACTGGGTTCACGTAAAACATACCAGCCCAGAAAATCACGGAAATATTCCGCATCCAACGTCATCAAAGATAAACCGCCCAAATCAGGCGTACGTTCCATATCTCCCTCAAAAAGTTTCTCAACATAGCCTTCTAAAGCTTCTTCCCAATCATCCAAGGAGATATCTTCAGGCTCTTCTTGATCTGGAAATAAGTTTGAATAATAGACCAAAAATTCGGCCAACATCTCAAAACATGCTTCCACATCTTGCTGTTGGAATGCTTCATGTTCATGTTTGCATAGTGAATCAAGAAACTGATCCATCGCATCTTGTACCTTTATATCTGTCATGATTAACTACCATTCCTTCATAAATCTATGCCGATGGCGAAGCTTGCCCAGCATCTTTATTAAAGCTACGTTTGCGTACATTTTAATGTTGGATTCTTATTTATTTCTGTGATTTTCACAGCTTCCAAGCAACAGGAGATACACCATGATCATCAATGTTACCGCCATTCGTGTTGGCCATATTTTAGAGGTAGACAAGCAGTTATGGCGCGTGATGAAAACCCATCATGTCACACCAGGAAAGGGCGTGGCATGTATGCAGGTGGAAATGCGTAACCTTGAAACAAGCAACAAAACCAACAAGCGTTTCAACTCGACTGAAAAAGTTGAGCGTATTACACTCTCTCAAGTCCCCATGCAATACCTTTATGCTGATGGCACTGATTATCATTTCATGAACACTGAAACGTATGACCAAATCACCCTCAATAACAACTTATTGGAAGATGTGTTGCCTTATTTGTTGCCCGAAATGCAAGTGATGGTTGAGTTTCATGAAGAACGCCCTTTGAGTGTCAAACTTCCGATGTCAGTTGTCTTGGAACTGATTGAATGTGATGCTGCCATCAAGGGTCAAACTGCCACCAGTTCATATAAACCTGGTAAACTGGAAACAGGTGCTTCCATCTTGGTTCCTCCTTTTTTGGAGTCTGGTACCAAAATCAAGGTCAATACTGAGTCTGGGGAATATATCGAACGTGCATAATGATTCGCTTTAGTCTCACTCTACTTGCCATAAGTCTATGTTTCAGCTCGCCTATATGGGGGGCTGAACAGCTTCTACGATTGGATAACGCCTTACATATTTCTAAAGCCGTAGCAAGCCATAATTTATCACTGGATGATGTTCTTCAGCAAGTCTTTGAACACAATGCATCCTTAAAAATTACGCGTTTGCAAGTAAAAAGCCTGCAACTTGATCGTGCTGCCATCAAAGAAAAATTGGATCCGCGTGCCAGTGTTAAAAGCACCTTGTCCGATGAAACGACCCCGACAACCAATCCTTTTGCGCCTTCGGGGATAAACATAGGGATTATAACAGGGAGCATCACTCAGCCCTTAGAGGATGGTTCCAACTTAAGTCTATCAGCAAGCTATAGTCGATCCAAAACGACCTACCCAAGCAGTGTTCCGAAAGCTTTTCAAGCCACTATCAACCCAACATATCAACATCAAATTGATTTAATTTATCGTTATCCTCTGTTCAAAGGGCATGATAACCTTGTCTATCAAGCTCAACTCAAACAAATGGATGCCAATGAACATGCCGCCCATTGGCAAGTGATTATGGAAAAGGAGCAACTGGCTGCGCAAGCCATACAATTGTTTTTTCAAATGCAGGCGAACCAAGTTGCCATTGAGTTATCCCGTGATGCCGTTGTACGCGCCAAGAAGCTGTTAAAGTATCAAAAAAAACGCGAACATTTTGGTTTGATTGAAAAGGCTGACCGTTTACAGGCTGATGCCTTGCTCTCTGGTCGTCAATTGGAACTTGTTAACGCTCAGGGCACATGGAATAACACACAAACATCACTCAACCGTTTGATGCACCAGCCTTATAATACCCCTATCCAACTTCATAGCAGTATCCATTCAACACTGAAAACGAAGCATATCCAAGTCTTGCAAGCTAAAGCACAACAACATCGTGCTATTTTTATGATGTTAAATGCCCAAGAAGAAGCTGCCCATGCTTTACTGACGCAGGCGCGTGAAAATGATCAGCAACAACTGGATGTGATTGGGCAAATAGGTACACGTTCTCTTTCAGGTTCATCGACCACCGCTTTGGGCCAAGGCTTCAGCTTGAAAAATCGTTATCTTGGTGTTGGTTTGGAGTGGAGTGATTCGCTGGTGAAACATGATATCAAACCAAGTATTCAAAAGGCTGAGTTGGCTTTGGAACGTGTTCAACTTCAACGTGAACAAGCCCTAGATAACATCAATACTGAAATAAGCCAAGCCATCATGCAATATGATAATGCCCAGATGACACAAGCTACGGCACAATCTCGTGTTGAAATGGAAAAAGAAAAATTTAATGCTGAAATGCAGCGCTACCATGTAGGGCGTTCGGATACTGCAACCATCGTACAGTTTGAAGGTGAGTTGCATGCTGCTGAACTTCAATCATCACTACAAAATATTCAAATGCAATGGGCACTTAAGCGTATTCAATTATCGACGGGGCTATTGCTTCAAGAACTTTCAGAAAAGTAAGCATAAATAAAAAAAGTTGACAGTAAAAGAAACGACGATAAAGTTCGCGCCGTCTAATAAAGGTCCCCATCGTCTAGTCGGCCTAGGACACTGCCCTTTCACGGCGGCAACAGGGGTTCGAATCCCCTTGGGGACGCCAATTAAAACAAGCACTTACGTTAATCGTGGGTGTTTTTTTTTGCCCTATCAGTCAGGCGTTGGATGTTGTTTAGCATTTTTTATCCTCATCGAACTATAGTAAAACGTGTGTAGATACCTATGCGTGTTAAGGATTATTTGTGCTATACTGACCCAGTGCCCCCTGCACTCTTCAACAATTTAAACCATGATTCGATGTTCCAACGCCAATAATACCAAAGTGCAATCTCATCGGCATTCACATCCTGCACATTGGTGATTAACAACCAATTGGCAATCACCTCTCCAGACTTCGATAAAATACGACTGACAACCAAACGAGCATCCACAGTATCACCCGATACAGCTGGTTTTTTCTGTTTCTTTTGGCTTGGTTTAGCTTGGCGTATGATTCTTATGGGCGTTTCTGCAACCCATTGCCAATAGACTTTATTTTTACATTTCACCTTACGTACTTTGGTGAATTTCAACTGATTAGCGACATCTTCACAGCGCATAGATTCTCCACGATATTCAACATGAGAACTAATACGTGAGCGCGTCATCCACAGCATATTGGTGTCTTCCCACTGTCGAATATGACCGATGGAATCCGCTTCGCGATCAATGATATGCACCAAAGGTTTTGCAAATTTCTGAGTCTCTATCCACTTCATGCAATCAGTGACTTCATCAAGGTGCGCTTTAATTTCTGGGTTTTCTTCTTTTTGATATGTCGCATAACTCATGTCACTCGTGACCAAGCGTTGTGCTACTGGTGCAATGGGTTTTCCTGAATCTGCGCTGACAAGTAAACTACTTTGTAAATCATAACCGACATCGGTTTCATGAGACATCTGATAACGGTCTTCTTTACTCGTATGCTTATAATAATTCAGCCGTGACCAATCATGAACACACAAGGCATACCTTGTACAACGGGATGAGACTCCATCATGAGCAGCTTCCAAAAGTGGTTCAGATAACTTTGACAAGCTCACCTTGTCATTTTGATAAAAGCGCCAAGCTGCTTGGGTACTTGCAAAGCTAGACTTACTGGCGCAAGGCAGGGAACGTAAGCCTGATGCCAATTTATCTGTAGAATTTGCATGCTCTTTCACAAGTTGTTGATAGCGACGAACCAAGCGATTGTCAATTTCATGTAGTGTTTTTTTATCATGCCGAAACTATATCAAAACTTGTGTAGATACCTATACCCTACATCGTGGGGATGATTCAAGCAAATTCAGGCAAGATATTGGCATCAAAGACAGGGCCATCAACACAGACACGGCGATATTTTTCTTGTCCATCTTCCAGTGTTTTCACCACGCATCCCGCACACCCACCCACCGCACATGCCATGTATTCTTCCAAAGATAGTTGGGCTGGAATATTTAGCTCACGCCCCAAACGTGCGACGGCGTGTAACATGGGATGAGGGCCACAGGAAAGCAGGATACATTGTTGTCGTTCTTCTTCGTTGAGTGCCAATAAATAATCACGCGCCAAATTTGGAACATGCCCTTCATAACAGCCATAAAGCCCAGCATTGGATGCCAAGCGGCAGGGAATATCGCGTTCTTCCAGTGATGTGATGGTTAACGTGGTATTGCCTTGCATACCCGGTAATAAAAAAGTCGATGGTTTTAAGGCAAAAGGAAATGGCACTTCAGAACCTGCAAACACAATAGGCCTACCACCGTTTTTTTGCAGTGTGTCTGCTGCAAAAACCATCGGCGGAATACCCACGCCGCCGCCAATACAAATATAACGCTTGGATGTATCGGATAGATTAAATGGGACACCAATCGGCCCCAACATGGCAAGGGATTCACCCACTTTCCGTTCGGCAAGTTGATGTGTTCCCTCGCCAATTTTCTTATACAATAAATCAACCGTACCCTTTTCAGCGTTGCATAGCATGATAGAAATAGGGCGGCGTAAGGCTTTGGCTTGTGATACCCGAAGGTGTACAAATTGCCCTGCTTTTGCTTGTTTGGCAGTTTTGGGCGCATGCAAACGCATGATGGCTTGTTCTCCATCATGGTGAACATGGGCAATAATTTTGGCGTTTTCTTCAAACATAGTGGCGTGATGATTCAACATAGAGTCATTCCACTATAGAGCTGCCATTTTTATTATACAATCGTCACCCTCGCGTGCTTGTATCGAGGGTCTATCATTAGATCCCCGACACAAAATTTCGGGCATGACGGGGTGATTTAATTCTTGAATCACTATAAACCTCACACGCCCGAATATTGGGCATGAACTTCACGCGCATGCATATTCGGCAATTTATTCAGTGCCGCAATCAATGCTTTGGCCGATGCCACCACAATATCGGTATCCGAGCCTTGTCCGTTGACAATAAAGTCTTCATTTTGCAAGCGAACCGTGACCTCACCTTGGGCATCCGTCCCTGCTGTAATCGCATTGACCGAATACAAAAGTAGTTTTCCTTTGGGCTCAACCAATGATTTGATGGCTTTGAATGCCGCATCGACAGGTCCATCACCCTCACCCGTTGCTTTAAGAATTTCACCTTCAATATCCAGTTCAACTGCGGCGACAGGTGTATCTCCCGTTCCTGAGGCTGCATGCAAACTCACCAGCTTGATACGCTCCATATTCACTTCTGTATCACTTGACAGAATGCTCATTAAATCTTCATCAAAGATGTCTTTTTTCTTGTCGGCAAGTATTTTGAAACGCGCAAACACGGCATTCAGTTCATCACCATCAAGTTCAGTGCCCAATGCTGCATAACGTGATTTAAGTGCTGCACGCCCTGAATGTTTCCCCAAGACCATGCGGTTGGTGTTCAAACCCACGGACTCAGGGGTCATAATTTCATAGGTTTGTTTGTGTTTAAGCACACCATCTTGATGAATGCCCGATTCATGGGCAAAGGCATTCGCGCCGACAATGGCTTTGTTGGCTTGCACAGGCATACCCGTGATTTGACTGACCAATTTGGATGTCGGGATGATTTTGGTCGTATCAATGCCTGTATCAATAGCATAATAATCAGCACGGGTTTTCAAGGTCATGACAATTTCTTCCAAGGCAGCATTGCCAGCGCGTTCACCCAAGCCATTCATGGTGCATTCGACTTGTCTTGCCCCCGCTTCCACGGCTGCCAAGGAGTTGGCAACGGCCAGCCCCAAATCATTGTGGCAATGCACTGAAAAAATCGCTTGATCGGAGTTCGGCACACGTTCCATCAAGGTTTTGATGCGGTTGCCAAATTCAAACGGTGTCATATAGCCCACCGTATCAGGGATATTGATGATGCGCGCACCTGCTTTGATGGTGGCTTCCACAATACGACATAAAAAATCAATATCGGAACGTCCTGCATCTTCGGCTGAAAATTCGACTTCGGGAGCAAGCGAGCGTGCCAAGGTCACGGCTTCAACGGCACGCTGCACGACTTCATCAGGCTGCATACGTAATTTAGCTTGCATGTGAATGGGACTGGTGGCGATAAATGTATGAATACGTGCGCGCTCGCCCGCAGGTTGGATGGCCTTAGCTGCTCCTTCAATATCTTTGGGATGGGCGCGGGCAAGCCCTGTGATAATCGAGCCTTTCACTTCACGCGCAATGCGGTTGACCGCTTCAAAATCACCTGGGGAAGCGACAGGAAAGCCTGCTTCAATCACATCCACGCCCAACGCTGCAAGCCCATGTGCGACACGTAATTTTTCTTCGATATTCATCGAGCAGCCCGGTGACTGTTCGCCATCACGCAAGGTTGTATCAAAAATATATAAACGCTCGCTCATTGTGTATCTCCAGTCTAAAGGCAAAAAAAAGGGCGGGTCAACGCTTATGTTGAAAGTGCTAAAGCAGCCTGTTTTGGATCGTTGGCATCCCAAATAGCGCCAATCACTGCCACGCCATAATGCGCCAAGGTATTTCGATTGTGGGTATCAATACCACCCAAAGCAAGCACAGGTAACGGTGTTTCTTTGCTTAGCAGCATAAAACGTCCTACCCCCAAGGGTATGCAATCAGGGTGGGTTGCCGTAACAAACACGGGTGATAGCAAGGCAAAATCCACGCCTGAGCTTGTTGCCTCATGCAAATCCGCAGCATGATGGCAAGAGGCTGAAATAGACTTACCATGCCCCAAGTATTGACGGATTTCTTGTGCTTTGCTTATATGACTGCTGCCAATATGTACGCCATCAGCATCCACAGCCAAGCATATA